>JAHIVS010000085.1 GCA_018816605.1 Pseudomonadota bacterium | reverse complement strand
GCCCCATGGCAGCTGTGTTTTTCAGGGAAGTTCAGCATTCGGGCAAGGGGAGGCCACTGGCCTGCCGCATAGTTGACATACCCGGCCCAGCAGCTGCCAAGGCCAAATGAAGGCAAGGCAAGTTCCAGGTAGGCAATCGCCGTATGACAATCTGCAGCCCCGCTGCCCTGTTCATTGGATGCATATGCAAATACCAGCTGGGGGGCATTCCTGCAAATCCGGTCGATTCCATTATCCCATTGACCGATCAACGATTCCATGTTCAGCATCTGGGCAATCTCGGGATGGTTTTGGGCCACATATCGCATCCAGTCAATCACATGGGCGGCAATTTTCTGAACATCTGCGCGGTTTTCAATGACCAGCCATCGGACGGTTTGCCGGTTGCTGCCCGTGGGGGCACAGCAGGCAATTGACAGGACCCGTTCAAATAACTCCCTTGGAATAGCCTTCTCCTTGTATCGCCGGATGGACCTGCGGGAGCGTAAAAAATGCTCGGTGTGATCTTCGGTGAGCATCCGCTCCTTTTGGATGGGCATACATTGGTCAGGCGCTAAAAAATTCAGACTGAAGGCCCCTTTGGGACAGATGGCCACACAATGGCCGCACTGAATGCAGACCTCTCCGGCATTGGCCGCTGGAACCGGGCCTGCTTCGGTCATTTCAATAATATGGGCAGGGCATTCAATGGCACAAATCCCATCTTTATCACATTTTTTGGTATCAATCGTAAACAAACTCATGAGCTCACCGTTCCTCGTTATGTTGAACGCCAATTTTTTAAATCAGCTGAAAATTAATTTAAAAATGATTAAAATACCATGCCCTTTTCTGAAAGAAAATACCCAATTCTAAAATCAGACCCTTTTAAAAAAAATGATTAATGACGGCCTTTATGCTGACTTATCACCACTCCCAGGACCACAATCCCAACGGCAATCCTCTTTTTTCATCCTTTAAAACAGTTTCGGCAATGGGTTTCCCTGACCCTGAAGGCAGCTGCCAGGGCGATGACTGAAAAAAGGACCATGGCTAAAAAGCCGTTGTGGTAGTCAGTGGGACTGTAGATCCTTACGCCGTTTGCCAGGGTGCCGTCCCAGGTCAGGTCGGCAATATAGCCCAACAGCGGTTGGGCCAGGGCGGTACCGATGAAGCAGCCGGTATTGACCACGCTAACCCCCATGCCGGAAAGCTGCGGATGGACAATCTCCTTGGCTGCGGCAAAGGTGATCACAAAGCCGGATGCGCAAAATCCCATAAACCCAAAGATGATGAAGCCTTCTGTTCCCGGTGTCCAGGTCATATACATGAGCATGAACCAGGAAATGACATAGGCGGCTGCGGCCAATAAAAGAAAGGGTTTTCGTCTGAGGAATTTATCAGACACCCATCCCCAGAACAGGGCACCCACCGCAAAACTGAGCAACTGGACTGTCATGTGATTGGCTGCAGCGGCACGGCTTAGGCCATGGACATCCCTCAGATAGGGCATGCCCCATAGCCCCATAAAGGCGTAACTGCTGCCGATCATGCCCAATTGCACCCAGAATCCCGGCCAGACGGAAAGGTTTGTGACCACATTCCCAAGATTGATCAGCCAATGCTTGGTTTGAGATTTATCTGTATAGGTGTTGGGCGGATCAAACCCCATATCTTGGGGGGTATTTCTGACCAGTAAAAATCCCACCAGGCCAAGGCCCAGGGAAAGGAGGCCGATTCCGATAAAAACTGTGCGCCAGTGAAAGATCGTCAGGGCGTAAGCCAGGGGGCCTGCCGCCATGACTGCCCCGAGATTTCCGAAAAAAAGGGTCAGGCCGCTCATGATGCCAAAAACTTTTTCATGGAACCAGACCGAGTTGTTCTTCATGATGGAAATAAAGATCACCGAAACCCCGAGCCCCACCAGGAAGCGGCCGGCACAGGCCATTTCAAAACTGGTTGCCATGCCGAAAAGGATCGAGCCCGAGCCTGCCACCAGGTTTCCTGCGATAATCGAGGTTCGGGTCCCCAGCGTATCGGCAATCACACCCGAAGGAATCTGCATCAGGGCATAGATGGCAAAATAGATGGCGGACAGGGCTCCCAGACGGGTACCGCTGATCTTAAAATCCGCCATGAGAAATTCAGAGACCACCCCCGGCGCCATGCGGTGGAAATAAACGAGAATATAGGTGAGGATGAGAATGGCGAATATGGACCATCTGGCCAGCTCAAACTGAAGGGGTGTTGTCTGGATGGCAGTGGCTGCGGTCTGTTTCATATGGGGGCCTTTATGGTGTTCCTGGAATGTTAAAGTGTTGACAATAATGGGTTATTGTAATCCTGTCAACCAAGGTTTTGGGCCTTGACTCAATTACCAAAATGATCTGGAACTATTTGTTTCGATCCATTCGTGAAGTTCCCCGGTTTCACAGCCTCCCTGGGTGGTCACCCTTACCTGTTGTCCATCCTTTTCCAATGGTTTTTGCCAGCACAAAGGGCAGGGCCTTGAACGTCCGTTCATAAGCCTTGGTGTCGGGATAGGAGCGAAGGGGGTTGCAGGCACTGACGTATACCGCCCGGAGCCGTTCCGGGTGGTCTGAAAGGATTTCTTCGGGCCGCACCGCCAGCGGTCGTCAGGATATTGGTGATAGAGAAGATTTAATCCCTTGCGGCAGGCGTAGCCCAGGCTTCTGGGATTATCCCTGTCCGGCAGAACCTTTACCATTCGACCCTCTTCGACCCGCACTTTCAGGCCCCAGTTCTGGGCACACAATACACATCCTGTTTTATGCCATTGTTTTTTCTGCTGCTGTTTTTTTGCCATTGTTCCATGG
>JAHIVS010000654.1 GCA_018816605.1 Pseudomonadota bacterium | reverse complement strand
GATATCGAACTGCCGTTGCCTTTGGGCTACGATAACCAAACCGATCATGACAAGCTGCTTGATCTGGTGAGAGATCATTGCGAGACCTACCTGCAGGCAGAAGTACTCCCCCATGTTCCGGATGCGTGGATTGACCACAACAAGACCAAAGTCGGCTATGAGATTCCGCTGACCCGACAATTCTACGTTTACCAGCCGCCAAGACCTCTTGAAGCGATTGCCAAAGAGATCAGTCAGCTGGAAAAAGAGATTATTTCCATGCTCAGCGAGGTGCTGTAATGAGTATAAAATTACAAGAATCGGAACTGATCAGCATGCTGTCGGAATTACGGAAATTGCCAACAGAAACTGAATGGCTGGAATTAAAACACAACAATGAAGATCCTCAGGAAATAGGCGAATACCTTTCTGCACTGGCTAATGGAGCCGCCCTGAACGGTAAGGTCCACGCCTATATGGTATGGGGGGTGGATGATTCCAGCCACGACATCATTGGAACCGCATTTAACCCTGGTATAGCCAAGATAGGCAATGAAGAGCTGGAGAGCTGGTTGCTGCGACTGCTTTCACCCAAGATCAATTTTCATTTTTATGCCTTTGTTCACGACGGAAAACCAATGGTGCTCCTGGAGATAGGGGCTGCCTTCAGACATCCGGTTCAATTTAAAAACATCGAATATATCCGTATTGGCTCTTACAAGAAAAAGCTGAAAGATTATCCTGAGAAAGAGCGCGAACTGTGGCGGGTCTTCGATCGTATTCCATTTGAAAAAGAGGTCGCAGCTGAAAACATTGCCACAGAAGATGTGCTGAAATTGCTGGACTATCCAGCATATTTTGACTTGCTTTCACTTCCCCTGCCAGAAGGACGAGACGGAATTTTAGATTCACTTGCTACAGAAGAAATGATCCGCAAGGGCAATGGCGGGAAATGGCATGTTACGAATCTGGGGGCGGTTCTTTTAGCGCGCAGATTGTCTGATTTTCATACCCTCAGGCGTAAGGCCGTTCGCGTTATTCTCTACAAAGGGGAAACCCGGGTCGAAACCATTCGAGAACAGGAAGGTGGAAAAGGGTATGCGGTCGGTTTTGAGGGGTTGATTGAATATGTAAAAAACCTGCTTCCAAGTAATGAAGTGATCGGACAGGCATTGCGCAAAGAAGTCCCCATGTTTCCTGAGCTGGCCATCCGCGAGATGGTCGCCAATGCCATCATTCATCAAGACTTCCATATCACCGGAACCGCGCCGCTGGTTGAGATTTTTGCCAACCGCATGGAAATTACCAATCCCGGACTTCCGCTGGTGAAAACGGACCGCTTTCTGGACAGCCCGCCCAAATCCCGCAATGAAGCGCTTGCGTCTTTCATGCGTCGAATCGGCGTATGTGAAGAGCGCGGCAGCGGCATTGACAAAGTGGTTTTTCAGACCGAACTTTACCAGCTTCCGGCCCCCTTGTTTGAACAAACCGAAGAACATACCCGGGCAGTATTGTTTGCTCACCGGGAATTCAGAGACATGGACAAACAGGATCGTATCCGTGCCTGCTATCTGCATGCCTGCCTGCGGTATGTTCAGCGCGATTATATGACCAACAGCACTCTGCGTGAACGTTTCGGCATTGCAGAGAAAAACAGCTCCATGGCTTCCAGAGTCATTAAGGATGCACTGGAAGCCGACAGCATTGTGCCTTATGACAGCCAGGCGTCCCGAAAATTCATGAAATATCTGCCATGGTGGGCCAAATGAACCTTTTATTTGACGGTTATTTGACTGGAGAGGGGAACGCGGCACCCCTGACCGGACCTAACGCATTGAAAATAAACATGTTAGACGCTTTGTCTTTATTTGATCGCTACTTGACTGAAGGGATGCAACTCCCCTTTTTTTCCTGTTTCAAACATCGAATAAGCGCAACCGTCCGGAAATGCCGGAACGTTCAAACCAAAGCCGGCCATGAGATTCTGCTGACCCGACAATTCTACGTTTACCAGCCGCCACGCCCGCTTGAAGCCATTGCCAAAGAGACCAGTCTGCTGGAAAAAGAAATTGTTTCCATGCTCAGTGAGGTGCTGTGATGGGGGATAAGCATTTACAGGAAGCAGTTCCGGATGGTGCTGCGGCTGTGAGGTATCAGCCTTATTCGGAGTATAAGGAATCGGGTGTGGAATGGATAGGGAATGTGCCGAAGCACTGGGGTGTAAAACGATTAAAGTTTCTTTCCATAAAAATTGGTAGCGGAGTCACTCCGCGTGGGGGGGCTACAGTTTATCAGAATTCTGGCATTCCACTGTTACGAAGCCAGAATATTCACTTTGATGGATTGAAACTGCATGATGTGGCTTTCATAGATGAGTCTGTGCATGCAGATATGAAAAACAGTCAGGTCAAAACTGGTGATGTATTATTGAATATTACCGGAGCCTCTATTGGCAGGTGTTATTTCTGGGGTGATGAATACGAAGACGCCAACGTAAATCAGCATGTTTGCATAATTCGGCCAAACGCAATAATCACAACTTCATATCTTTTTTACGCAATGAGTTCTGATGCTGGGCAAACACAAATAAACGTTGAACAAACCGGGGCTGGTCGAGAAGGTTTAAACTTTGAGGCACTGAAAACCTTTTCTTTTTCGCTTCCATCCATTCCAGAGCAGCAAACTATTGCGGCATTTCTTGATTATAAAACAGCGAAGATTGATGCGCTGATTGCCAAAAAAAAAGCGCTTCTGGAGAAGCTTTTGGAAAAGCGCACCGCCCTCATCAGTCACGCCGTCACCAAAGGGCTTGATCCCAAGGCCTCCATGCGTGACTCCGGCATCGACTGGCTCGGGGAAATCCCGGCGCATTGGGAGACGAAGAGGATAAAGCATTTGCTGAAATATAAGAAAGCTGCAATTAAAACCGGCCCCTTCGGCAGTCAACTTCAAAGCTCGGAAATGAATGATAGTGAGGTGAAGGTTTATAATCAAAAAAATGTAATTAGTCAGGATCTTAAAGGCGGAAACAACTATATATCGTTCGAAAAATATAGAGATTTAATAGCATTTGAAGTTTTTCCAGATGACCTCTTGGTGACTACAAGGGGAACAATAGGTCGATGTTTAATTGTGCCGCATGACGCTGAAAAAGGTATTTTACATCCATGTTTAATGCGACTGCAAATCAACCAGAAGCAAATTCTGAACAGTTACCTGAAAGTTTTGATTGGAGAAAGTGGGTTCGTTTTTGAGCATTTGAAATTGATGAGTAATGCAACAACAATCGAAGTGATTTATTCGGAATCACTAAAAGAAGTTTGGTTACCAATCCCACCTGTTGATGAACAGTATAAAATTCTTGAACACCTTAATGAAAGCATTGGTGAGCTGGAAGCTTTCACTCATAAAGTGGAGATCGTCATCACCCGCCTCCAGGAATACCGTTCCGCCCTCATCACCAATGCCGTAACCGGCAAGATCGACGTGCGCAATTTCCGTCTCCCTGAAGCTGAGGAGCTTGTCAACCATGGATAATGAGGCAAGGCGGGAAAACATTAAAGACTTTAAAGTCATTAGCGACCTTAACAGAGAGGCTTTCTCATGACAGACGAGCTCATCCCCAGAAAAGGCAACTACCGGAAGCTGATCAGTTATCAGAAGGCGGAAGCCATTTACGATATGACCTTTTATTTCTGCAAAAACTATCTGCGGCGCGGGGATCGCACCATTGATCAGATGGTGCAGGCGGCGCGGTCGGGCAAGCAGAATATTGTGGAGGGGTCTGCCGCTTCGGCCACCTCCAGCGAGATGGAGATCAAGCTGGTGAGTGTGGCCAAGGCCAGTCTTCAGGAACTGTTGATCGATTATGAAGATTATCTGCGGACACGGGAGCATCGGCAGTGGGAGGAAAATTCCAAGGAGCTGAACGCCATGCGCCAGCTGGGGCGTGAGCATAATGACACGGCCTTTTTCATGGAGATGGTCAAAACCCGTCCGCCGGAGACCATTGCCAATATGGCGATTGTGCTGATCAAGCAGACGGATTATCTGCTTTTTAAACAACTGAAGGCACTTGAAGCGGCCTTTCTGAAAGATGGCGGCATGCACGAGAAAATGACGCGCATGAGAATAGCGGCTCGAAAAAAGAATAGACCTTAAGGACGTTAATGACTTTAAAGACCCTAACGGAGAACTCCATGCATAAAGAAATTGATTTTGAAAATGCTATTGAGCACATGCTGATCACCAGCGGTGGGTATCATAAAGGCGATGCCAAAGGATATGACCCGGAACGGGCGTTATTTCCTGATGATATAATTGGCTTTATAAAGCAGACCCAGCCCAAATTCTGGGAGCGCATCACCCAGCTGGATGCGGCTAAAGCGTCCACAATGCTCATCGACAGTCTGACCAAAGAGCTGCATGCCAAAGGGGCTCTATCGATATTGCGTGAAGGCTTCAAGTGCGTTGGCAAGACGGTGCGTTTGGCCTTTTTTTCTCCCAATACCGGACTGGATCCGGCAGCTGCCCAGCGTTTTGGTCAGAACCGGTTGACGATTGTAAGACAGGTCAAAACAAAGACCTGTGCCATCCCGGATATTGTTCTGGCGGTAAACGGTTTGCCGGTGGCAACGCTGGAATTGAAAAATCCCATGTCCGCCACACGCTGGACAGTAGAAAACGCCAAGTATCAATATCGCTTTGAGCGGGACCCTAAAGATCCGCTGTTTGCGTTCAAAGAACGCTGTCTGGTTCACTTTGCCGTCGATACAGAGCTTGTCTATATGACAACAAAACTGGAAGGGAAAGATACATTTTTCCTGCCCTTCAATCTTGGGGAGAATCAAGGTGCCGGAAATCCGCTGGCCTATGGGGATGTGCGCACCTCTTATCTCTGGCGGCAGGTGTTGACCCGTGACAGTCTCATGGATATTCTGGCCCGGTTTATCCATCTGGACGTCGAAGAAAAGAGCGTGGTAACCCATAAAGGGATTAAGCGCATTCGAAAAGAAAAGATGATATTCCCACGTTATCATCAGCTTGCTGCCGTAAGAAAACTGACCGATCATGCAAAGGCGAATGGTTCCGGTCATAATTATCTGATTCAGCACTCGGCCGGATCGGGAAAATCAAACTCTATCGGCTGGCTGGCGCACCGGTTGTCCAGCCTGCATGATGCGGACAATGAAAAGATTTTCCATTCGGTGGTGGTCATTACAGATCGCCGGGTACTGGATCAGCAGCTGCAGGATACGATTTTTCAGTTTGAACATAAGCTTGGGGTGGTTCAAAAAATCGATGAAAACACCCAGCAGCTGGCCAGGGCCCTGGCCGATGGCGTCCCGATTATCATTTCCACCATCCAGAAGTTTCCTTTTATCTCACAGGCCATAAAAACCCTTGAGTCGAAAGGGAGATCGATCGAGATAGCCACTGAAGGAAAACGGTTTGCCGTGATCGTGGATGAAGCCCACAGCTCACAGAGCGGTGAAACAGCCATGGAGCTGAGAAAAATTCTGAACAAAGACGGCATTGAATCGGCAATCGCCGAACAACTCCTGGATATGGAAGATGAAACCTTGAGTGAAGCGGCTAAAAAAAATCTTCTCCGGGAGCAGCTAAAGCGTCCCAAACAGCCAAACTTGAGTTTCTTTGCCTTTACCGCAACGCCGAAATTTAAAACGCTTTGCGTGTTCAATGAGCCGGGAGCCGACGGCAAGGCGCCGTTTCATCTATACAGCATGCGACAGGCGATCGAAGAAGGATTTATTCATGATGTTCTTGAACATTATACCTGCTACAAACGCTACTATAAGCTGATTCAAAAAGCAGAGGAAGACCCGGAAGTTCCGCGTCGTAAAGCGGCCCGGGCACTGGCCCGTTTTGTTCAGTTTCATGATTATGAGATTGCCCAGAAGGTTGAAGTTATTGTTGAACACTTCAGAACGCACACCCGCCATAAAATCGGCGGGCGGGCAAAAGCCATGGTGGTCACAAGTTCACGTGAGCACGCGGTCCGTTACAAGCTTGGGTTTGATAAATATATCAAGCGCAAGGGTTACACCGACGTTAAGTCTTTGGTGGCTTTTTCAGGTGAAATCACACTGAAAGAATTTGCCGACAAGAAATTTACTGAAGTCGGTATGAACAACGGTATTAAAGAATCGGAACTACCGGAAAAATTCAATACGGAAGAGTACCAGGTTCTGCTTGTTGCTGAAAAATATCAAACAGGCTTTGATCAACCGCTTTTGCATACCATGTATGTTGACAAGACGCTTTCCGGAATTCAGGCAGTGCAGACCCTGTCACGCCTAAACCGTACAATTCGAGGAAAAACAGATACCTTTGTGCTGGATTTTGTGAATGAACCGGAAGATATATTCCTTGCCTTCAAACCATATTATGAAGTGACCGATAAAGGAGACGATACAGATCCACAGCAGCTGAACACGTTAGCCCATACCCTGATTAACTGGAAAGTATTTACCAATGACGAGGTAAACAGCTGGTGTGAAATCTGGTTCCGTAATCGTCTGAATCCAACAGGCGGTGAGCATAAAAAACTTAACGCGATGTTGGATGTGGCGGTGAAACGATTTGCAGATTTAAGTGAAGAAGATCAGAACCTGTTCAAAGGCCAATTGGTCAGCTTTCGGAATCTGTACAGCTTTGTTTCGCAAATCATACCGTATCAAGACTCTGATCATGAAAAGCTCTACTCCTATGTGCGTTTTCTAATTACCAAGCTGCCTCGAACAACGGATACGCGCACTGTACATATTGATGATGACGTTGAGTTGAAATATTACCGATTGCAGAAAATCAGTGAAGGGAAAATTGATTTAATGGTCGGTGAAGCCGAGGCTGTTTACGGCCCTACAGAGGTGGGGACCGGGCAGGCAGAAGATGATGTGCAGCTTTCTACTCTGGTTGACAAACTGAACGAGCGTTTTGGGACTGAGTTTACTCCTGCTGACCAGCTGTTTTTTGATCAGGTGCGAGAAACTGCCGTTGCCAATGAAAAACTGCGACAAGCAGTTATGGCAAACAGCCTTGAGAATTTCGAACCTGTTTTCAACAAGCAGTTGGAAAACCTGTTTGTTGAACGCATGGACGGGAACGAAGAGATTTTTATCAGGCTTATGAATGATGAATCTTTCAGAAATGTTGCGGCAACCTATCTGGTAAAAGCCGTGTACAGCCAAGTTAAAGAAACGACAGTTTAAGGGGTTACAGGGAGTAATACTATAAACGTTAAAGACGCAGCTATAAAAATGTTTATGGACTCCCCAAGCAATATGAAAGCGGCGTCGGCTACTTTTGTTATCGGTGACATAGCCCTTGATTTCTAATTTGGGAGATCAAAGCAAGGGTTTCAAGTGAAGACTACCTCCAAAGCAAGTCCCATTTCCCGAGTGGAAATTTACCCCAGACTCTCCCTGTTAGTCAACATTCATTTAAAATTATTCAAACCAAAAATATAGTTTTTTCGAATCTCAAAAATCAAAGATTCCTGCAACGAATCTTAAATGATTACAGGTGCGCGTTCTGCAACTTGCATCTGAAGCAAATTCGATTCGTGAAATATCCGGGTTGCAGGGATCATGGCCGGGAACTGTAAATTAAATGTGGGTTGCCCCTGTCCCCCCTCCGGGTGCCTGGTCTTTCTTCACGATTGAGAATAGTATTTGCCAATCCTTTATACTTTTGATAGCGGATGAAGATGAGATTGCCAAAAGATATAGGGAGGATATAGGATGATAGGCAACATTCAAGTGGAAAGAAAAAACAAGATTGCCCTGGTGACCCTGAACCGCCCAGGCAAAAAAAACGCGTTCGATGAATCCATGTTCCGGGGCCTGGAAAGTGTTACCGAAGAATTGAGACAAAATCTTCCCCGGGCCATTGTCATCACCGGCGCAGGAGACGCTGCCTTTTGCACAGGCTTTGATGTGAATCCTGAAAACCCTTTGGTGACACAATTTTTAGAAGTGTTGGACAGCAAGGATCTGGCATTGGCCGGAAGACTGGTCAGCCGTATTCGGAACGCAGTGGACAATTTTGTTTCCCTTCCGGTTCCCATAATTGCCGCTATCAACGGATTGGCCTATGGCGGCGGCATGGAGCTTGCGACAAGGTGCGATCTGCGGGTGATGGACAAAGCGGCATTCCTGTGTTTTTCAGAAGTGCGGCTGGGGTTGATGCCCGATTGGGGAGGCGGCGTGTATTTAACCAGGCTTGTCGGAACGGGCGCAGCTTCAGACCTTATACTGACCGCTCGCAGGGTAGGTGCTGGCGAGGCTTTGAAAATAGGTCTGGTCAACCGCGTCAGCGAACAGGGACAATCTGTCAGTGAAGCAACGGATCTGGCAGAACAGATCGCCCAAAACGGGCCCAGGGCTGTCCGCCATGCATTGGCGGTGATTCGGCAAACCCCGGGACTGCCCTTGGAAAAAGCACTTGAGCTGGAAGCTGAAACTGCGGCCCGACTCATTGTGTCGGGAGAGTGTCTGCAGGGTGTCACCGCATTTATGGAGAAAAGGGCGCCCGAATTTTAGGGATCTCAACTTTCGGGGTTGGCCAATTTAACATGGGGTCAGGCTTTCTTTATTGCAGTTTGTTCAGTCTAAAACTGAAATAGTGATAAAAAGCACAATAAAAAAAGCCTGACCCGCTCCTGCAAAGACGACGTCCGAAAGTTGGGTTAGGGATATTCTAAAAGCAAAGGAGGTCACATGGAAATAAAAATAGATAAAATCTTTTGCGAGCTGGAAGTATCGGATATAGACAATGATAAACGAAGGATAACAAGGCTGACAGGGCAAGATACCCACCTCTATGATGACCAGAAACGCTATTTGAATGTATATGCGTCCCTCATGGCCTCTCCGGTTGGAAAATTCAGTGAAAGCCTGGAAGATAAGGAGCGGATCATTCACCGGTTTGACTGGCAGTTTGGCGTTTCCACACCGTCGGCAGAAGCCGCCGTCTTTGACTGGGTGGCCCAATTAAGGGATGAAAGGAGTCTCTGTGTTCAAGTTTTAATACAGCCCCTTGATCAGGACTGTGAATGCATTGTGGCTTCAGCTGATTTCAACGGGTTCATGCCGCTGAACACAATGAAAGATGAGTCGACAAATTATCTGAGCCTGGCAGGATCCATTATCGGCGGTGTCAGTCCGGTTCCCATATTGTCCAAAGCCATGGGCCTGCTGACCGGGGAGGCAGACAGAAAGGAAGCCGCAAAATATGAAAACCGATTTAAGAACATGTTCCGGTTGTTCCGGTTTTTAACCGATAACGGAAATCAAGGCCTGGAATATGTATTAACCAAAGATGTGCTTGCCCAGTGGGGAACCTTTCTCAAAGGATCCTTCGGCCTTTGCTTTATCCGGAATTCATCCAAGGATGCAACTTCGTGTGATTACCGGATCAAGCTGTTGCCCAAGCTGGGGTTTAAGAAAAAAGACCATCTTTGTTTTCTTCCTTCGCCCGGGCAACAGGAGGACCTGAAAGCTGAAATTGTCATCACCGTGAATGGCTGAACCGCAAAGGGTATGCCAAACAAAATTACATGTTGTTCGCCATCGGTTTTCCACACCAGGGACAAAAACTGGAATTGTTTCCGGAAACCGGTTTTTCACACCCGGGGCAGATGGTGGGTATGGGACCCAGCTCAATGATCAGTTCTCCTTCCCGAACCGGAATCATTTTTTTGTCTTCTTTATAATTGGCTTCTTTGACCACCCGTTTGACCATGCCGTCAATGGGAGATAAAATGGCCCTTTCCTGTTTCATTATGGTGATGTTAAACAGTTCTTCCCCTTTTTTAACGATATCTCCCGGCATCACATACACAATCCATAAATCCCCGTTGCTGGGGGATGCAATGTGAAATGTATTGTGTCTATCTGCCATCACGTCTGCGGTTGATTTCTTTTTGGACGTCTTGTCCAGGGTCACAGGGTAGACAAAAGACTCGGCATCACAGGTATACCGGACAAGGCATGTTCCCTGGTCATCGGGTTTGGATATATCCAGAAGAATCATCTGGTGGGGTTTCCCATTGGTATCGTTAAAATTGAATTCCTGACCGATTTCCAGACCTTCGAACCAGACATCAATGGGGAGAAGGTTGGGGTTGGCAAATTTCTGACGATAGTGGATGGTCGCCAATGCATCGGCCGGATGGTTCAAATACATGACCAGCTCTTCCTGGGACGGGTTCCGGCTGAGGTGGACGGACAACTCGTGTCTCTCTTTATCAATATCTATGGGTTCAAGTGTTCCCAGGGGAGAGTTTTCAGTTCGCAGTTCAATCACCTGCCGATAATCCGAGCCAAAGGCACTTTCATAAACCCAGTCCGGAGGAAAGCCAAGGGGAAGGCGTCCAAACCCTCCTTTGATGAGCTGCTTGAAGGAATCATTGCTTTCCCTGTAGAGGACCAGCCGTTCTTGCTTGAGCATTTCGCTTAAGGCCGCTTCCGGAACATCGGCAACATTTTCCAGTATGTGGAGCAGGTGGTGGACTTCGTTTTCCCCCCCCCGCTTAAATGCGGCGGTTACGGCAAGGAATGCCGTATTCCAGGTTATCTGGGATCCCGGGGTGACATCATGGTATCGGATGATTTTTCGGGTCCCGGCAAGGAAACGGAGCATATAGGGCAATAGGCTGATATAGCCCTGCTTAAGCGCGCCTTCCTGGGAAGAAGAGGTGGCGCCGCCGGGCATGGCATGGGAGACGACCCCATGGTCAACCCCCTTGAAATAGGGTGCTGTGTAGTGGTCGTAATAGGGCATGATCTGTTTTAAAACAAACCCGGTTGTATGAATCATTTCCCTGTTTAAATTGATGTTCAGACCCAGTTCCTCTTCCAGGTAGGCTGCGGTGGACAGGACATCTCCCTGGCCATACCACCGCACCGCTTCTCCAATGGCAGTATCAACAATGTTTGCCCCGGCAAGGGCTGCGGCGCCCACCGCAGGAACAAAGAGCCCGTCCGTACAATGCCGGTGGTAGTGGATGACCAGTTCCGGATATTTTTTCCGGATATCGCCCACCAATTGTTTGATGAACCTGGGGGGGCAGACCCCTGCCATGTCTTTAAGGCCCAGAATAACGCTTTTTTCGGCTTGTTTTTGTGTGAGCCCTCCCACACGTTTTACCATGGCCAGAATTTCATCCACCACGCCCAGATAGTGGGCAACATCAAATCCCTTGGCCCAGGAAAGGGAGATTGCCGGTTCAAATATATTGCCGGTGGAGTTTAAAACCACTTGGGCAAAGGGTTCCATGTTTTCAATATGGTTGAGAAAATCAAAACAGCGCACAATGTCGTAATCTTCACAGATCATTTCCCGGGTCAGCTGCATGAGGTTTTTCGGCTGGGGCTTGTAGCCAAGAAGATTGGTTGAGCGCACCAGAATCTGTTTGGGGGTTTTGGGGGCAAAGCGGTTCCATTCCCTGGCCTCGTTAAAGGGATAGGTCATGTTGGCCAGCATTGCAACATGGAAATGGGCCCCCCCGCCGTTTTCAAGGGAAAAGAATCCGCACTCATCCAGATAGGGACCGATAATGGCATCCTCGGCCAGGCGAAACCGGTTGCCGCTGTTGGACTGGGTAATATCCCGGGCAGTGGTGTCGGTGAAATGGACTTGATTTGAATCCCGAATAAAATCCAGCAGCGCCTGGCGGTCATTTCGGGGATAAAAACCCGGCACCTGGTTTTTTGCAATTTCAGGTAAACTGGGGTTGAACGGGCCCAGCCGTTTGTCTTCCCGTCCCCGATACGCTCCCAGTTTTACAAAAGGGTTATACCCCCTGGCTGAAATCTCTGCCACAAGGCGGCTCAATCGTAAGGATTGTAATTCATTGTCCTTGTATTGCAGCAATTCCGGTGCAGTTGAAATAAAATTGGTGTCACAATTGCCGGATTTGAACCGTTCATGGTTGATGATTTGCCGGTGGAAGGGGATGGTGGTTTTTAGCCCCCCGACGATATACTCTTTTAAAGAACGATTCATAATGCCCAGCACCTTTGGCCAGCTCCGGCCATAGGCCACCAGAAGCGCTGCCGCAGAGTCATATTGGGGCGGGAACTCATAGCCTGAAGAAATACAGGAATCAAGGCGGACGCCGGGACCGCCCGGTGAAATGTATTGGGTGATTTTTCCTGCATTGGGTTTGAAATTGTTCTGGGGATCTTCACAATTGATGCGGACCTGCATGGCATGGTTAAAGGGGATGGTCCGGGTTTCGTCAAAGCGCAACCGGGCGCCGAATGCAATTGCAATCTGCTCTTCAACCAGGTCAATACCATAGCGGCATTCGGTTATGCCGTGCTCCACCTGGAGTCTGGTGTTGACTTCAATGAGATAGGGCGTACCACTGCCATCCACCAGAAATTCCACTGTTGCCAGTGAATGATATCCGACTTTTTTGACCAGTTTTCTGGCATAGGACTTCAATTTTTCCCTGAGTTCAGGGGTCATCCCCGGCCAGGGTGAGGGCGTTATTTCCACAAGTTTCTGGTGGTTGCGCTGGATCGTGCAATCCCGCTCGTCAAAGGCAAACACATTTCCATACTGGTCTGCCACCACCTGGATTTCCAGGTGTCTGATAGAGGTCAGCAGTTTCTCCACGTATAGTCTGGGATTCCCGAATGCTGCATGGGCCAGGGCGGAAGCCTTATCAAAAGCGCTTTCCAACTGGTCCTCCTCAAAAATCTCATAGATACCCCTGCCGCCGCCCCCCCCTTCGGCTTTCAGCATGACGGGAAAACCGAGCTGTTTTGCGATGGTGCGTGCTTCAGAAAGGCTTACAGCCCCTTCGGACCCCGGTACAACCGGAACGCCCTGGCTTATGGCAAGGGCTCTTACGGCAACCTTGTTTCCCAGAAGGCGCATGGGTTCGGGTTCCGGCCCTATGAAAATAATGCCGGCCTGTTTGCATTTGTGGGGAAAAGAGGCGTCCTCGGAGGCAAAGCCCCATCCCGGATGAATGGCGGCAATGTTTCTGGCTTTTGCCAGGGAGATGATTCTGTCAATATCCAGGTACGCCCTTGTGTTTTCTCCCAGAAGCAGCAGTTCCTGGGCACTGGAGGTGAAGGGGGCGGTCTTGTCCACATCGGTTGTGGTGACCACGGGAATCCCATTGAGCACTTCCCGGATGGATCTTACAATTCTTCGGGCGGTGATCCCCCTGTTGGCAACCAGTATCCGTTTGCCTTTGATAATTTCAGCCACCTGTTCAAATGTTTTCTCTTCCATATTGACTTCCTTCCACTTGTTTTATTGGATCAAAGGACAAATACTTCCGGTTTGAATAATGGTTATTTCATTGTTCTTCAATAGTTTCAGCCCCCCGTTTTCAGCCAGGCCGATGGGTGTGGCATCCCAGGTCTTGTTTTCACGGTCAATGACGCGGACCCCGGTGTCCTTGAATGCCAGATGCGCATGGGCATCAAGGATGAACTGGGCGGGGGTTTGGGTCCTGAGGATCTGTCTGAAAATATCCCGGCACCGGCCCACTAGATTTTGCCAGAGGCAAAACGGGGTGAACTCATATCCAAAGTCTCTGAGGGATGCCGCCTCTATGAGCATGTGATTCCGAAGTTGTGTCTTTTCCGGGCTTGATATGAGATTGATTCCCACCCCGGCCACCACCATATCTTCTTTTCTTTCGATGAGAATTCCCCCGACTTTTTTATTGTCCATCATAAGATCATTGGGCCATTTTAAAGCCATTTTTATATTGATCTGGGCAAAGCTTTTCACCAGGCAATATCCCAGTACCAGAGGCAACAGGTCGTCCCAGGCTTTTGAAGGGGTGGGCAGACGGGTGGCGCTGTAAATATTGCCCGCCGGAGACATCCACATCCGTCCCAATTGCCCTCTGCCGTTCCACTGACGGGATGCCAGGAGCGACCCCCATTCCAGTAGACTTTTTTTTGAAATAAACTGCCAGGCCAGGTCCATGGAGGATTTACAGGGGCCTGTGAGGATCAATTGCGCTTTTTTTTGCGCTTGTCCGGACGTCCAGCACCTTTCTGCGGGGGTGTCGGGAAGGAAGGTGCCGGGCGTCCATGGCGACAGTGCGTTGATATCCGAAGCCCAGGAAACACATTCGTTTTTCAGCTGGTCCGGATCCGTCGGATATGCCATGCCGTCGGAACCTTCTCCCCACAGAAAACAGCCTTTCATTACAGCCAACTCCTAAGTTATCAAGGGGCCTGTTGTGCTGCCCCCAAAATAAAAAAAGGTCAATATTGAGGATATTGCTTAAAGACAATCCATATATTGACCTACGCTGCCGCTGATCCTTAAAAAAAATGCTGATGGATCCTCGGCCCTGTCCGTCATTTTTTTTGTTCACGTGCTCTGTCATACTCCCCGCATCGAAGCCCGGGACAGACTGCATGTATAATTAATGGGTTAGGGTTTGTCAACAAGGATTTTTGTTTATTGTTTTTCCCAAAAATACAATTGACAAACAGCCGGTGGCCCCATGCAATATTTCACAGCCGTTACACTAGTGGGTACAAACTTCCTGATCATCTTTTTCCAGTGCCTCTTGTGCGCTTTTCTGATATGCCTGGATGCTTTCCTTGATCCGGTTATCGGACAGGGCAAGGATTTTTGCTGCAGCCAGGGCTGCATTGGCCGGCTCCAAAACGGTCATGGGAGCAACCGCCGAAGGCATTCGCAGGCTGGAGAAAACATCTGCCCCCCCAAACGTATCGCTGTAGGGCGGGCAGGCAATGACCGGGCAAAAGGTCTGCGCATCTGTGAAGCCGCTAAGGGCATTGCTTCTTCCGGCCACTGTAATAAAGACCACCCCCTGTTTTTCATAGTCTTTAATCAGTTTATGGCATTTTAGCGGGACTTTATGGGCTGAAGCAACCCGAAGTATGCTTTCCACACCCAGTTTTTTAAGGGTTTTTTCAATTTTCCGGCACCAGTCAAGATCTGTCTTGGATCCCATTATGATGATAACTTTACCCATTTTTTTATCTCCTCTAAGTGTTTTGATTTTATTGTTTGATCCATACCCGTCCAACGGTTTCCAGATACGAAGCCCTTTTTCCCATGCACAGGAATGGTTTCAACCCGATAGTATAAAAAAAAACAGGCCGGCAGCGTTTTCACTGCCGGCCTATTCAAAGCTGATCACCGATTAAACGATTTTGATCCTCTTCTTATCTGCCAGTGATTTATAGTATCGGGAAATATTAGATTTGACTTAGGGTGTCAACGACTATTTTGGGGTCTCAGGAAGAAAATTTTTTTTCCACATCCTGCTCAAATGTGATGACAATAACCCGTTCGCCCGCTTCCGTGCTGATGTCTGTATGGAAACTGACACTGGGGATTCCTGTAATTTTCATGATAACTTCCCCCAATATTTTGCTGGAATTTTCCAGCAGCTTTGCCCGTATTTTCTTGATGAGCTGAATTCCATCCCCATCTTTTGCCAGATGTTTTTCAGCCGGTGTCAATACCCCTTTCAGGCGAATCAAAACCATGTCTTCAATGAGATGGCTTCTTACATCCGAGGGGCCGCGTCCCATATGCTCTTTTTCAAAAGCGATCAGGGCAGCGCTAATTTCGGCCTCCACCTGGCCTTTGCTTTTATTTTGAACCACGAGACGTCCTTTCTCCATAATTTGCCGTTGTCCCCGGCATTTGTTTGAAAACAGCAGTCACCAAACAATCTGTCATAAATTTCCGGCAATTGCAAATTTATTTGGGCAGATCCGATGGGAAGCCTCATTGGGAAGGGTTTATGAATCGGTCGCATTTTTGCAACTCAGGCCAGTCGCATCTTTGGTGTTTTGAAAACGGCTTTTAGAAACGGCTTTGTCCGTCTGTTTTTCAACCATTTGAATTTAATAGCTTTCTTGCTTATTTAACTGCCGATATGAAATTGGCATGCTCTTTGCTAATCTTTGCTAAATTGTCCAGGGCAAAGGAGGGGAAGGAATGAATGATTTTTGGAACAGGCATTCCCTGCAGTATCTTGAAATGGCCTTTGAAACAGGCAACAGGGAAAGGATTCAAACTCCGGATGGAACCGGTAAAAGAACAGGGGACTGCGGAGATACCATTGCGTTTTTTATCATGGTGGAAAAGGGCATTTTATCCCGGGTTTCCTTTGAAGTCCAGGGATGCCTGAATACGGTCGCCTGCTCCAATACCGTGGTTCGTCTGGCACGGGGGCTTCGTGTGGAAAAGGCCTGGGAGATCTTACCGGATCATGTGGCCTTATTCCTGGAAACCCTGCCCGATGACCATTACCATTGTGCAGAGCTTGCCGTTGGGGCGTTTTATCTTGCCCTTTCGGATTACCAGCATCAGAGGAACGATGGGATACCGGGTGACGTGGGAATCGGAGAAAATGGAAAATTATGAATTTTGCTAAATTTTGGAATCGTTCTAAGGGGTTTTTGAATTTTCCATAAAAAAAACCAAAGGAATACGGAGGTGACAAATGAATTTTATTATAACTAGCTGTATTTACAAAGAAAAGCATTATTGGTTTTAACTGGCATGGTTTCTGCTCTTAGGGGTTGCCATGGATGAAATCATTTTTTTAAGGTGAATAGAAAAGATATGAAAGACAAATTCCTTCACATCATGCTCGTAGACAATGACAGGCATGTGCGTGATGCCCTGAGGGTTTTTTTTGAGGGTAGCCGGACAGATTTCTTGATTTTCAAATCCGGCTTGGAAGGCCTTAATTCGCTTAAGTACCAGGACATAGATGTGATAATTTCAGATTATTTTTTGCCGGATATGGATGGGATTGATTTTTTAAACATGGCGGCAAAACTCCATCCCAATGCGACAAGAATTTTAATGGCCACCATGACAAATGATGAGATGGCACTGGGAATTGCCCAGGCCGGAATTGATAAATTCATTGAGAAACCGATTACCGTGGATTCTCTGGAAACCATTATTAAGGAATTGGAAATAAACAAGCTTTCTAAAGGACATCTGGATGGGAAATCCAATGAAGAATACTGATCATAAATGTAATTTATTAATCAGATGTCAGAATCACATTCATTTAGTGCATTATGGGGAGAAGTGTTTTGGGAAATAATACCATTGATCAAAACCTAGTCAGTGAAATAAAAAAACTGGGCGCCAGGGACATTGAGCTGTGCATGCAGTGCGGAAATTGCGCTGCCGCCTGTCCCTTGTCAAGCGGCACCACCACGTTTCCGCGAAAAATATACCGATACCTTCAGCTGGGGCTGAAAGATAAATTGCTGGAATCCCCGGAACCATGGCTTTGTTATTACTGCGGCGACTGCAACACCGACTGCCCCCGGGGGGCGGAGCCGGCCGAGACCATGATGGCCACCCG
>JAHIVS010000653.1 GCA_018816605.1 Pseudomonadota bacterium | reverse complement strand
TATGGCCATCAGCAGTAATAAAAATAAAACCCGTTTTCTGAAAATTTCAGGATCTGTTTTAAAATAGGACCGGCTCCCCAAGGCAATACCGCACAACAAGGGAATAACAAAAAGGCCGATCAAAGAAAAGGTATGGGAGGTGATCAGCCCGTTTATGGCGCAAACACCCGATGCAATCAGGTCGGTCGCCAAAAAAAAGGCAATCAGGGATGCCCGTGAAATATGGGTTCCCCTGGGAGAAGAAAAATAAAACACCACCACCGGCGGGCCGCCAATGGCGGCAGCACCGTTAAGAATGCCCGAGAGAATGCCGGTTAAAATGGTAAGGGGTTTGCCGGGCATGGCGCTGAAGGTGGTTCCTTTCCACAGAAGGGGGATGAGCAAAAGAACGATCACGGACACGGCAATGCGCATATACGGGTCCGGCAGATTGGAAAGCAGATACCCCCCCATGGGCGTGCCAGCCACAATGCCCATCACTAGATAGGACAGGGATGACCAATCCACATCCTTGAAGATCCTGGGCAGCAGATAGCAACTGGCCAACACTTCCATCAATAAAATGGCCGGAACAATATCGGATAGGGAATACACCAGGGAAAGGCCCAGCACCAGGATCATGGAGGCGCCGAACCCGCTGTATCCCCTGACAAATCCGGCCAGAAAAACAACCAGGACGGAATAGATCAAAAATAGTGTTTCCATGCTAGTCGACAAGCCGTGCCGGTTGGAATGCAGCAGGGATCATGAATAACACCTCCGTTGATTTGTGTCCGCAATTTAACCCAACGCCAGCCACACCCCCACCCCGGCCATGAGAGATCCGGATACTGCGTTGAGCAATCGTATATTGCCCTGTTTTTCCAGGAACCGGGTCAAAACACGGCCGCCGTTGGAATAAAGGACCAGGCAGAAAAACTCGGTTATCAAAATAATGGCCACCAGAAGGGTCATCTGGGGCAAAAAGGGCTTGGACGGCGTGATAAAGGGGGGCAGCAGGGACACCATGAATGCCCAGGCCTTGGGGTTGGCGATGGCCGTGACAAATCCCTGGACCATGAGGGTTTTGGGTCGGATCGTATCCAGGCCCGGCAAATTGGATGCCAGGGAAAATTTCCCCCGGGAACAGAGCATCCGGATTCCCAGATAGACAAGATAGGCACCCCCCATATATTTTAACAAAAGAAACAAGGAGGGGTATCTGAGCATAACGGCTGCCACCCCGCAGACGGCGGCCATGGAGACCAGGGCCACGCCTAAAAGCTCCCCCCACATCATGTAAAAGGTTTTTTTTACCCCAATGGTCATGCCCATGGTCAAGGCCAGGGTCATGCACATTCCCGGGGTAATGGAGACCACAAAAAAGGTGGGGATAAAAAGGGTTAATACCGAAGGTTCAATCATTGAGTATCCCCATCAACTGGGCTTCATCCAGGACGGTGACCCCCAGGTCCCGGGCTTTTTTAAGTTTGGAGCCGGCATCCCTTCCTGCCACCAGAAAATGTGTTCGGGCGGATACACTGCTGGTCACCTTGGCCCCCAGGGCTTCAAGTCTTTTTTTTGCCTGATTCCGTGTCAGGGTCTCAAGGGTACCGGTGAGCACCAGGGTCTTGCCGGATAAGGGATGGGTGGCATCGATCTTTTTTGCATACAGGTCATTGTGGATACTAACCCCTGCTGCCAGAATCTGCTGAAGGATCGCCCTGTTTTCCGGATTTTCAAAAAACCGGATCACAGCAGCAGCGGTTGTTTCCCCCATGCCGTGGATGTTTTCAAGCTGTTGTTTGTCTGCCCCCATGAGGGCATCCAGGGTCTCAAACTGCCGGGCCAAAAGTCTTGCGGCATTTTCACCGGTGTGATCAATGCCCAGGGCAAATATAAACCGTGAAAAACGGATCTGCTTTGACCCCTCAATGGCTGCGATCAGGTTGGCGGCGGATTTGTCTGCCTGGCGGTCCAGTTCTGACAGGCGCTGCCTATCCAGGGTGAACAGATCGGCAAAAGAGGTAAGCAGCCCTTCATTGACCAATTGGTCCACGATCTTTTTGCCCAGGCCCTCCATGTCAAACCCTTTTTTGGATACAAAATGCTTGATCCGCTCGGTCAGCTGGGCCCTGCAGGCAACATTGATGCATTTTACGGCAGCCTCATCTTCCACCCGTCTCACCCGGCTGTTGCACACAGGACAGGTGTCGGGCATCTCAAAGGGGCGTTCGTTTCCCTTTCTGGCAGATTCAATGATCTTGACCACCTTGGGAATCACGTCTCCTGCCCGGACGACCAGGGCCGTGTCCCCCACCCGGATATCCTTTCGCCGAATTTCATCGGCATTGTGAAGGGTGGCCCGGGACACCATCACCCCGCCGACATTGACCGGTTCCAGCATGGCCACCGGGGTCAGGGTGCCGGTGCGCCCCACCTGGACAATGATATCCTGGATCAGGGTGGTGGCCTGAACGGCTGCAAACTTATAGGCAATGGCCCACCGGGGGCTTTTGATTTTTTCTCCCAGGGCCTGCTGGAGGTCCAGGCGGTCCACCTTGATCACCATGCCGTCGATTTCATAATCCAGATTGGACCGGATTTCGGCCAATCGTCGGTAAAAATCCAAGACCGCTTTGAGGGAAATCTGGGTTTGGATGTGTGGGTTCACGGGGAAACCAAAGTTTTTCAGGGCCCCAAGCATGGCTGCCTGGGTTTCAAAGGCCATGCCCGCCACCTGCCCCACCCCATAGACAAAGATCCGAAGCGGTCTTGCGGCGGTGATCCGGGAATCCAGTTGCCGCAGGGAGCCTGCCGCCGCATTCCTGGGATTTGCAAACACGGCTTCCCCTTTTTCCAGGCGGGTTTTGTTCAGGCGCTCAAAATCCTTGTGGGTGATGATGATCTCTCCCCGGACCTCCAGGAGCTCCGGCACCCCATATTGAGTTTGCTGCAACCGAAGGGGAACCGACGGGATGGTCCGGACATTCTCGGTGATCACCTCCCCCATGAAGCCGTCCCCCCGGGTGGTGGCCCGGACAAGCACCCCCTTCTCATAGGTCAGTTCCACAGCCACCCCGTCCAGTTTGGGTTCAGCCGTATAAAAAATGTTGTCAAACTCCAGGTTTTTGATATTTCTTTCGTGAAACGCCTTCACATCCGCATCCCCAAAGGCATTGTCCAGGCTGAGCATGGGGATGGAATGGGCCGCGGATTCAAAGGCGGCAAGGGGAGGAGCTCCCACCCGTTTGGTGGGGGAATCGGGTACAGAAAGTTCCGGGTAGCGGGTTTCAATTTCAACAAGCCGGGCCAGCATCCGGTCATATTCCCCATCGGCAATGATGGGGTCATCCAAAACATGGTAGCGATGGCTGTGATCGGTCAATTCTCTTTGAAGCTTTCTGGCTTCCTGTTCCAGACTAGGTTTCATCTGTGATCATTTTCCCGGCAAAGTTTATCACTGCATCACAGGCTGATTTTCTTGCCGTTTTAAAGGTTTTTTTCCGGAAACCGGGTTCCCAGTCTCCGGATACCAGAGAATCCGAGACCACCAGAAGCGCTGTGAGGTTCACGCGTCTGAATTGCGCCACGGCAAACAGGGCGGAACATTCCATTTCCACGGCACAGGCGCCCTTCTCCCTGAACCAGGCCACCTTTTGGGGGGTTTCCCGGTAGATGGCATCCGTGGTCCAGATGGGAAGGCGGCTCACCCCAAGGCCCGAGGCTTTCATATGGTCAAACAATTGATCTGACAACTTCTGACCCGGGGCTGTACAGGGCAACTCGGGATCCAGTACCTGGTAATTGCGGGAGGTGCCCTCGTCCACAATGGCATGGGTAGGAAGGACCAGGTCCCCGCAGTTTAAGTCCGGGGTCATGGCCCCGCACCATCCCAATACGACAATATCCTTTGCGCCCTTTGCAATCAAAGATTCGAGCAGCATTACCCCGTAGGGCGCTCCGATATAGGGGCCTGCAATGGAAATACCGCCCGCCTGCCGGATCATAAGACTGCCCATGAAGAAAGACCGGGTTTCTGATTTTCCCGGAAGTGTCCGCAGATACCGGATATCGGGTTCCGTGCTCACCATAAGGGCACAAGGCCCGATATCCTCTGCCTGCCTTGCACCTAGAGGGGGTACGATGGATTCATTATTCAGGTCCGACCATGTCGGATAATTCATCCTTTACCTCGTCAATAATGCTGTAGATCCAATCGATATCTTCAACGGAAAGACGACCGGCCTTGGAAGGCGCTCTGTCGGATCCGTCCTTTTTCTTAAGAATTCTGGGCCCGATCTGGACCTTTGGCTCGCCATCCCCGTACTGCTGGATGGAGATCAAAAGTCCTGTGTCCTCATTTTTCCATTCTTTAACCATTTTGTCCTTTTCAGGATCATAACCTGCCATAAAATATTCCTTTCTAGGGGTTTGGGGAAATGGGAAAGAGCTTGGGGTCAGGCTTGGGTAGTTGGGTTATTGTTTCAATAACCCAACTACCCAAGCCTGACCCCAACCCCAATCTGTTACCCCGATTTATTATATCATTGAAAAATCGGCAATGTTCTTAAACAGGCCGGATACAAATGCCAGAAGGGCCATCCTGTTATTTTTGACGGCCTCATCATCGGCAAACACCATTACATCATCAAACAACTTATCCACCAGGGGTCTCAGGGTGGCAATCTCTTTTAAGGCACCATCATAATCGCCTTTTTCTATCAAAGATTCAACCATTGAGGCGACGTTTGTGCAGGCCTCAAACAAATTGGTTTCTGCCGGATACTCGAACAGGGCCATATTCACCTCCCGGGCCCCAAGGTCACCGGCCTTTTTCTGGATATTCTCCACCCGTTTAAAGGTAATGGCAAGGGGTTCGAAATCCGGTGCCTGTCTCAGGCTGTCCAGGGCTTTTACCCGCAAATGCACATCGGGAATATTGTCAAAAGATGCGGCCAAAGCTGAGTTCACGGCCTCCTTTGAAAATCCCCGGTCGGTCATGATATTGACCATCCTGTTTTGGAGAAATTCCTTTACCTGGGCTGAGATCACCTTCTTTTTTGCTGTATCTGCCACAAAGCCGGCCACCCCCATTTCAATGAGGCCTGCCAGGGAAAGAACCAGATTTTCTGCCTGGAGGATCTGAAGGATGCCGATTCCCAGGCGACGCAGGGCATATGGGTCGGCCCCGCCCGTTGGAATCAGACCAAGGGAGAAACAGCCGCAGATGGTGTCCAGTTTGTCGGCAATGGCCAGCAATGCCGCCGTGGGGTTTTCCGGCAGATCCCCCCCGGACTGGACCGGCCGGTAATGCTGTTCAATGGCATCTGCCACATCGGCATTTTCCCCGCCCTTTATGGCATAGGCCCG
The DNA here is from genome assembly GCA_018816605.1 of Pseudomonadota bacterium. The sequence continues at coordinate 2,057 of JAHIVS010000653.1, read as the reverse complement.
GCCGATGAATCCCTGGAGTTTGGTGAACTCAATCACCACCTGGCTGACCAGGTCGGATTTGCAGATCATGGCGGCCCGGGCCACCTTGGTTTTAAGACTTTCCTTGTCTGCATAGGCCGAAGCCTCTGCCAGATACCCAGCCAGAACCCCAATGCGCTGGGTCTTTTCATAGACAGATCCCAATTGTGCCTGGAAGGTCACCTTCTTTAATTTTTCACTAAATGCATCCAGGCTGGATTCACAATCGGCTTCATAGAAGAATTTGGCATCGGAAAGCCTTGCGCGCAACACCTTTTCATGGCCCCTGGCCACAAGATCCATATCCTTTGCCAGGGTGTTGTTTACGGCAATGAACAACGGCTTGAGTTTTTTATTTTCATCCACCAGGGCAAAATATTTCTGGTGCTCCCGCATGGCGGTGATCAGCACTTCATCGGGCACCCCCAAAAACTGGTCGTCAAAGCGGCCGACCACAGGATAGGGGTATTCCACCAGATTGGCCACGGTATCCACCAGAGCCGGATCATCAAGAACATGGCTGTCGTGTTGTTTGGCCAGGGACTGGATGGCATCTGCCAGCATCTGCTTTCTTTTGTCAATATCAACAATAACATTGGCCGATGCCATGAGGGCTTCATAATCATCGGCCCTTTCAATGGTCAGTGGATGGGGATTCATGAACCTGTGACCAAAAATTTGGTTGGAAGCGTGGATGTTTCCCACGGAAAAATCAAGCACCTGGCCGCCCAGCATTCCCACAAGGGAGATAATCGGCCGTGCAAAACTTATGGAAAGACTTCCCCATCGCATGCTTTTGGGAAAAGGTATATCAAGAATCTGCTTGGGCATCATCTGTTCAATGATGGTCAAAGACGGCTCACAACTTTCTTTTACCACTGCCGTCAGGTACCGCCCCTTGTCCGTATCCGCCAAAATGATATCCTCCACCCGGATACCTGCTTTTTCTGCAAATTTTTGGGCAGCAAGGGTGGGGGCACCCTTTTCATCAAACCCCACCCGTTCAGGGGGGCCGGATAGGGTTGCGGTAAACGGATTCTGGGTATCTGCCACATTTGCAACCATGAGCACAAGGCGCTTGGGGGTCCCCAGAATCTTTGCTTGGCCATGGTTGATACGGGCCTTTGTCAATGCGTCCAGAATATTTGCCTTAAATGCCGTCAGTGCAGGGATAATATAGCCTGCCGGAATCTCTTCACAGCCGATTTCAATTAAAAGTGTATTCAATTTATCTAAGCCCTCCCTGGGTTCAATAACGGATGCCCCAATTCCTGCCTCTGGGAAAGATAGGCCTGGGAAGCCACCCGGGCAATATCCCGTATCCTTTTTATATACCCGGTTCTTTCCGTCACACTGATGGCACCCCTGGCATCCAGCAGGTTAAAGGTATGGGAACATTTAAGGCAATATTCATAGGCGGGAATCACAAGCCCTTTGGCGACGATTCGGTGGGCCTCTGCCTCATATTTTGTAAACAAATCAAACAAAAGATCCACATCCGCCACTTCAAAATTGTAGGTGGACTGCTCCACCTCCTGCTGGTGGTAGACATCCCGATAGGTGATCGTATCATTCCATTTCAGGTCAAACACATTGTCCACCCCCTGCAGGTACATGCAGATCCGTTCCAGCCCATAGGTCAGTTCCACGGGTATGGGATTGACCTCCACCGAGCCCGTCATCTGGAAATAGGTGAACTGGCTGACTTCCATACCGTCCAGCCACACCTCCCATCCAAGGCCCGAGGCGCCCAGGGTTGGGGATTCCCAGTCATCCTCCACAAATCGGATATCGTGTTCCAGGGGATCCACCCCCAGCACTTTGAGAGAATCCAGGTACAATTGCTGCACATCGGAAGGAGAGGGTTTCAAAATAACCTGGTATTGATAATAATGCTGAAGCCGGTTGGGGTTTTCCCCATACCTGCCGTCGGTGGGTCTTCTGGACGGCTGCACATAGGCCACCTTCCAGGGTTCCGGGCCAAGGGCTTTCAACAGGGTTGTGGGATGAAATGTGCCGGCCCCCACTTCCATATCATA
>JAHIVS010000007.1 GCA_018816605.1 Pseudomonadota bacterium | reverse complement strand
TGGCCGTCCTGATCCTTCCATTCCCAATCCCCGGCCTCCAGCTGGGCCAGCGGTCTCTGGTATGGCGCAACCAGGGAGCCGTCCTTTCTTTTATACAATCCCTCGCCCTGAACAAACTGGGAGGAGGCCACCACCACTTTTTTCAGGGGCAGCTTTTTCTCCACTGCAATTTCGTAGATCAAGGCGGTGCTAACAGAATTCACCTGAAAAAAGGTTGAAAAATCGGGAAGATAATCCTGATAGGCGGCAAAATGGAAAACATATTCCACCCCTTCCAAAGCCCGTTCCATTACCGTTCTGTCCCGAACATCCCCCAGGATAAATTCTGCAGCGGGATTCAGGTAATCGGGCTTACCTTTCAAATGCACCGGTTTCTGCAAATTGTCAAGTATCCTTACCTGGTAATCCATGTTTATCAGCCGGTCCACGGTATGAGAACCGATAAAACCGGCCCCGCCGGTCACTAACACAAGGGGCATGCCATTTCCTTCCTATTTCCAGTCATATCTGCGGTAATTGAATATTATCCGGCTGCCCTGGGGCTCCAGCATGAAAGGCATCTCCCGGAATTTTTTCATCGCCCGGTGCAGCCGATCCTGCTTTTCACGAGGGCAGTAGACCAACAGGAAACCGCCCCCGCCAGCCCCGGAGATCTTGGCTCCGATGGCGCCGTTCTTCATGGCTGTCGCGTGCATCTCCTCGATGACCGGATTTGTTATATTGGAAGACAGTTGTTTTTTGTATATCCAGTTACGATCCAGGGCCTCTCCCACACGATCAAGCTCACCATTTAATATACTGTCGTGCACCTCATGGGCCAACTGTTTTATCTTTTCCAGGTGCTCCAGTTTATAGCGGATATTTTCCTTCTGTTCGGTCAGAATTGTGGAGGACTGGCGGTTGATATTGGTGTAGAACAGCAACAGATTTTCTCCCAATCTTCTTTTGACATCATTGCCGACACTCATTCTCTCGATCACAACGGTATCATCCTTTTTAAATTTGAGCGAAGAAAGTCCGCCGTAAGTAGCGATGTAATGGTCCTGCTTTCCGATGGGCTTTTTCAAAATGCCAACTTCGATCTCGCATGCCTCCTGGGCCAGCCGTTCGGCGGAAACCTGCATCCCGTTGAAATGATAAAAACCGTTGAGCAGCCCCACCGTCAAACTGCTGGAGGATCCCAGCCCGGAACCCTCGGATGGAATATCGGCCATCATGGCTACTTCGAAACCCCGATCCATGCCGGTTTTCAGAGCCGCTTCCCTGACCAGATCATGCTGTATCTCGCTGATGTTGTTCACTATCTCTTTTTTGGTGTAGGATACGTATATCAGATCGTCAAAGCGCTCCTTGATCACCACATAGATATATTTGTCTATGGCCGTACTCACCACGAACCCCCCATGGTGGATGTAGTAATCATGAAAATCGGTCCCGCCTCCGGAAAGGCTGATCCTTAAAGGTGTTTGGGATATTATCATAACAATGGTCCGTTTATAGGTTATTGTTAATGCTGATCATCTTGCGCCCCGGCTCATCAGAACGGCGGGAATTGTTTTTATCAAAATCTTGATATCCAGCCACAGCGACCAGTTGTCGATGTATGCCAGATCCAGCCTGGCCCATTCGTTGAAATCAATGATATCATTGCGGCCCGAAACCTGCCACAGGCAGGTCAGTCCCGGTTTTACCGATAATTTTCTTCGGTGCCAAAGGTCGAACTCCCGGAACTCATGCCGCAACGGCGGCCGTGGCCCCACCAGGCTGAGGTCCCCCTTGAGCACGCTGAAAAGCTGGGGAAGCTCATCCAGGCTGTATTTGCGAAGAAAACGCCCGATGGGAATTATCCGCGGATCATCGGTGATCTTGAAAACCGGACCCGACATCTCATTTTGGCTCATCAATTCCTTCTTAAGCTCATCGGCGTTCCGCACCATGGTTCTGAATTTCCAGCTCTTTAGGGGTTTTCTCTTGTATCCCATCACGTTCCATTTATACAGTACCGGTCCGCCATCCTGTATCAGGATGGTCAGCGCGATGGCGGCATACCCCGGCAGAAGAATTAGTATCCCGACAAAAGAGAGCACCATGTCCATCAGCCGCTTTAGCGCCAGCTCCCACTCAGGCCGCTCGGCAAGATGAAGGCTGATCACATTAAGACCATATACGTTATCAATATGGACATTGCTATCCCTGGACCCCAAAAAATCCGATATCAACCGAACCGGGACCCCGGCCAGTTCACATTTGTCGAAAACATCCTTAAGCTGTTCAAAGCTCTTGGTGGAGCTGGTAACTATCACCTCTTCGGGATTATAGCTTTTGATGACCTCTTCGATATTTCGGAAATTATCCAGAACTTTGATGCTAAAATATTCACCGCCCACCCTGGTATTGTCAGCCGTCAGCAGCCCGATGATATCCAGGCCCCAGGCGCTGTGTTTCCTGGCGTTTTCCACCACCAGTCGGGCCCGGTGTCCGGTGCCGACAACTATCACCCTTTTCCGGTTATGGCCCTTTCTCCGGGCCAGGGCGGCCAAGTGGAACAACAGCGTTTTCTGAACGATAAAATAGGTCAGGGCCACCGCCAGGGATAAAATGAAGACAGTGCGGGGTATGTAGCGGTAACCCAGCATTTGTAAAAAGAAAAAGTCCACCAAAATGGCAAGCACCACTACCTTTATTACGATCTGGTACTCGGTGTGCAGCGAAGTAAAACGCAGATAGCTGTATGCCTTCTGGCCGTCGAACAGGACCACGTACAGGGCACTGCAGAACAATATGCAATAGATATGTTCCGCGCCGACAGCGAAGGGACGGGGGAAAAAATTCGGATCCTTATTATATAGTGCGCCCCACATCAGATATGAGGTCACAAAGCCGGCAATGCCGGTTAAAAAATCAGCCAGTTGGGCGATCCTGCTATTTAATGATGAGCGCCAGATCATTGTTTACCGTTTGCAAATATTTTTTTGTTATAGGTATCAATAAATATTTTTTTTGAATATTCCCATTTCAGATGCTCCTCTACTCGTTTTTCCCCGAAGGCACCCATTTCTAAGCGCTTTTGGGGATCATCCAGAAGCAGAATGATTTCTCTGGCAAAATTGCTTATATCGTTATTGTTAACATATATCGCCGCCCGGTCTGCAGAGATCTTTGATTCAGCCAAATCGAACGACACTATTGCCTTGCCACAGCGCATGTAATCCATAATTTTATTCATGGTATGAAATTCATTCAGACCGTTGGCCGGATCAGGCGCCAGACATAAATCGGCGGTGGATAAAATATCCAGCACCTCTTTATCCGGAAGGCGCCCTGGTAGGTCAATATAGTCAATTAAATTTAATTTTTTGATCAAGTCGCAATGTTTTTGATATTCATCACCAAAGCCTATCAGAATGAAATAAATATCCTTTCTATTGTATTCCTTTATGATCTTCTCGGCGGCAAATATTATATTCTCCACACCATCCGTCTGCCCCATTACACCCAGGTAAGCAGCCAGATATTTCTTTCCTTTTTTTAATTCATATTTCGGTGAGACCGGAATAAAAGCATTATCCGGACCATTGCGGACAATTGTTATCCTATCGCCGGGTATTTTGCCCCGCTTTTTGGCAATATCCGTCAAAGACTGGTTGGTGGAGATCACATGATAAGACACAAAGAAGGTCATCCTTTCCAGCATCAATAGTAATTTGTACATTAGTCCGCTTTTTCCCCGACCGAATTTATAGGCATAGGTTTCAGGGCTGAGGTCGTGATGGTCAAAAACAAATTTGAACCCCACTAACTTGCCAAACCATCCCAATGGGAAAAATATCTCCGGAGGATTGGCCACGTGGATCGCATCAACCTTGTGCTTAAGGTTGATTTTTATCAATAAAAATAACGTTGCGATGAAGGCCCTTAAATATTCATTGATGTATCCCGTCTTGGAATTTTGAGTCAGAGGTATATTGTATCTGTAAATATCTATTCCTTCAATGGGCTCAAAGCTTTTTATGTCACTCCTTAATCCCTTGGGACATATCACACTGACCTTATAACCGTTTCCATTAAGCGCCTGGGCTTCCCGCCATACCCGCCGATCGAACGGTACTGAAAGGTTTTCGACGATAAAAAGAACGTGCCGCTTACCAACAAAGGCCATGATAATCTTTCTTGCTTAACAACCTTTCATCAAGCCGGATCAGATCAATGATGGTTTTTCCGGTGGAATATAGTAGTTTATCAGTAAAATCGCTCTCCTTTGTGGTAACCACTATCACCTGGCTAAAATCAATAAGCTCTTCCACGCTGTCGCACATCAGATTCGCTAAATGAGGAATGTGCTTTTCGATATATTCCTTGTTGGTCCCGGTAAGGTGAGCTATTCGGACGTTTTTGTCGTATATTTTGATCGTATATCCCTTGCCGAGCAATGCTTCAATCACCTCCACCGCCGGGCTGTTGCGCAGATCATCGGTGCCCTCCTTAAAGCTAAAACCCAAAAAGCCGATTTTCCGTGCCTTCTGATCCAATATGAGCTTAAGCCCAGCTTCTATTTGCAATTGGTTGGTTTTGTCTATGCTCTGAAGAATCGGGGCTTGAATATAAAGGTCATGGGCCAGCGTTTGAAGTCCCTTTAAATCCTTTGGCAGGCAGGAACCGCCGTAAGCGAAGCCTGGTTTGAAATAATACGGCGATATATTCAATTGGCAGTCTTTCGAAAATATCTCCATAACTTTATGTGAATCTATTTCCAGTTTTTTACAGATGTTGCCCATTTCGTTGGCAAAACCGATTTTAAGGGCATGATAACTGTTGTTAATGTACTTGATTATCTCGGCAGTTTTAATGTCGGCAATTATCAACTCTCCTGGCAAGCCTTGATAAAGCAGGGACAACTTCTGGGCTGCTTCCGAGTCATTTGAGCCGATAAGAGTCAGGGGCGGGTTGTAATAATCATGGACTGCCGTTCCTTCCCGCAAAAACTCCGGGTTTGATAAAACAGAAAAACCAATTCCCCCCTTTTTCCCAGAGGTCCTTTCCACCTCTTCGGCGAATCTATCAATAGTTCCAGGCATCACTGTTGACCTTATGGCCACAACATATTTTTCCTGCTTATTCCGAAGGGCCAGACCGATCTGCCCGGCAACCTTCATCACGTATTCCAAATTCAGGTGCCCGTTGGCTGACGATGGAGTGCCCACGCAAATTATAGCAATGTCGCTACCGGCAACGGCAACGTTAAAGTCCATGGTGCCCCTTACCCTGCCGGCTTGACATTGTTCAGCAATTATCCTGTCAATATCCTTTTCTACTATGGTGGCTTTGCCGGCATTGATCTGCTCAACCTTTATCGGGCTGACATCTACCCCAATAACGTCATGCCCTCGCTGAGCCAGGCATCCCAAGCTGACACAGCCCACATAACCCAGTCCGAATATTGCTACTTTCATCAACTTACCAAATCGATTTTTTTGTTTTCAAAAAATGTTTTATGCCAGATTTCAAACGACAATAACATGAAGATATGTCTTTGATAATTATATCGCCGCTTTATATGGCTGTCTATAAGCCCATTAACATAATCCAGATTAAAATACTGCCGGCAAGCGGAATCAGGCAGGGCGAACAGCCGTTTAGCAGTATCGGACAGACCCGACTGCAGCCACTGGTCCATGGGGGTGGCAAACCCGCGTTTCTTTCTTTTTATTATCTCTCTGGGCAGCCATTTCTCGGCGGCTTTTTTATGGATGTATTTACCGGTTCTGCCCCTTAGTTTAAGGTCTACCGGCAGTGATTCCAGAAAATCCATCAGCTCCAGATCCAGGTAGGGCACCCGCATCTCCAGGGAATTTGCCATGGCCATCTTATCGTTGAAAAGCAGCAGGTCATCCGATAAATTCATCCGGGCATCGATATACAGCAGCTTGGAAAGGGGATCACTTAATGCTGATGTTCTGCCATAGAGATCATCCATTAATGATCGATCCGAGTTTATTACTGAAGATATTGACTTTTCCCGAACCAAAGCTGCTTTTTGATCCGGGGTAAAAATGGTATGCACGGCTAAAAACCGGTCCAGTTCGTCGTCAAACCCTCCGGCATACACTGTTCTTTTGGCCCTTTCGTTGCGGGGTAAATTATTGATCAGGGTTCTTACCAGCCCGTTCTTCCAGAGTTTGGGATACTTAAGTATCAGGCTGGTGCCAAAATACCTGGGATATCCGGCCATAGGCTCGTCGGCCCCCTGGCCGGCCAGCACCACTTTCAGATCCCTGGCTGCCAGATTTGACACATAATACAGGGCCGGAATGGTGGTCTCGGCCACCGGCTCCTCGATATAATAAAATGAACGGGCAAAGAAATCCAGATAATCCTTTTTCTCCAGCAGCATTTCGTGGTGATCCGATCCTATCAAGCGAGCGGTTTCCCGGGCATCATCCAGCTCGTTGTAATCACCCTTTCCCTTAAAGCCTATGGAGAAGGTCTTTAGTTTGCCTTTGTAATTTTTCTGCATAAGGGTGCCAAGCACCGCCGAGTCAACCCCTCCGCTCAGAAATAGCCCCACCGGGACATCACTAATCATCTGCCGTTTAACTGCATTCTCCAGCAGTTCCTGGTATCTGACTATGGCGTCGCTTTCTTTAATGGTCCTGTCTGTTTTGGGCATTTTATCGTCAAACCCGGACAGCAAGGGTATCCGCCCCGGCAGGATCTTGAGACAATGACCAGGAGGCAATTTGTTTATGCCCTGGATCAGGGTCTGCGGCGAGGGATTGTATCTGAATGTCAGATAACTGTCCAGCGCCTGGAGGTCGATGTTTTTGACAAACCCCTTATCCTGCAAAATGGTCTTCATTTCGGAGCCGAACAGTATCCGGCGGCCGTCATCATGATAGTATAACGGTTTAACCCCAAACCTATCCCGGGCCAGCAGCAGACTGCGTTCTTTTTTGTCGTAGATGGCCAAGGCAAAGATGCCGTTAAGCTTTTCCAGGGCTTTCTCCCGGTATGCCTGATA
>JAHIVS010000652.1 GCA_018816605.1 Pseudomonadota bacterium | reverse complement strand
TATTTTTTGGCAAAATGGGCGGACAAAAGCTCAATATCCCCTTTTCTGTCCCGCAGGGGCGGCACCTTAATGGGGATGACATTGAGGCGGAAAAACAGATCTTCCCTGAAATTGCCGTCAATGACCTCCTGGTCCAGCTTTTTGTTGGTGGCCGAGATGATCCTGACATCCACCTGGATTTCCGTGGTCCCGCCAACGGGTTTGAAAGAGGTTTCCTGGACCGCCCTGAGCAGTTTCACCTGGAGCATGGTGGACAATTCACCGATTTCATCTAAAAAAATGGTGCCGTGGTTGGCGGCTTCAAACAACCCGATTTTGTTGCTGACGGCCCCTGTAAATGAGCCTTTTATATGGCCGAAAAACTCGCTTTCCATGAGGGTGTCGGGGATTCCCCCGCAATTGACCACCACAAAGGGCTTGTCCCTGCGGTCGGAGCGTTCATGGATGGCCCTGGCGATCAGCTCTTTTCCCGTGCCGCTCTCCCCGGTGATCAGCACATTGGTTTTGGTGGGGCCGATCTGTTCGATGCGCTTGTAGATCGCCTGCATGCCGGGACTATTGCCGATGATCCGGTTGAAATGCAGATGGTCCTTGAGTTCTGTGGACCGGCTCTCTTTTTCATGCTCCAGGGTTTTGAGCACAAGTGCCTTGGCGATGGTGGTTTTAAGTTCGACATTGTCAAAGGGTTTGGGCACAAAATCATAGGCCCCGTGGTTCATGGCCTCCACGGCAATTTCGGTGGTGGAATAGGCGGAAATCATGATCACCACCGTGTCCGGATCCTTTTTTTTGGCCTCTTTCAATACATCAAGGCCGGTAATGTCCCCCAGGCGGATGTCCGACAGTACAAGATCATAGGAATGGTTCTGAATAAGGTTGACCGCCTGTTTGCCGTTCTTTGCAAGGGTCACCTTGTACCCCACCTTGGAAAGAAGCATGTCCAGGAACTCGCGCATGCTCAGTTCGTCGTCCACCACCAGAATGGTATGTTGCTGGTTCATAGCATCCGTTCCCTGCCCCTTTTCAATCCGAGTACTTTTTCTGATAAACAATCCTTCCGTCCACCATGGTTAGAAACGCTTCCCCCGTCACTTTTCTGCCGGCAAAGGGCGTGTTTTTGCTCTTGGATACAAAGGCGGCAGGATCGATTTCATAGCAGGATTCCAGGTCAATGACGGTCAGATCCGCAGGATTCCCCGGCTTTATGCCATTGTCGATTTTCAGCATCCTGGCAGGTGCTTTGGACATTTTTTCAACCAGGTCCGACAGGGACAAAACGTTATCCCGGACCAGTTGCAAAGACAAGGCCAGGGAGGTTTCAAGGCCCACGATACCAAATGCCGCCCCGTCAAACTCCAGATCCTTCTCATCCACACTATGGGGGGCATGGTCTGAAGCAATCATATCAATGGTGCCGTCCGCAAGCCCTTCAACAATTGCCCGCCTGTCCTGTTCCGACCGCAGGGGCGGATTGATCTTGAAATTGGTATCATAGTCAATGACATCCGCGTCGGTCAGTGTAAAATAGTGGGGAGCGGTTTCACAGGTGACATTGACCCCCCGCTTTTTGGCCTGGCGGATGGCTTCAATGGACTCAATGGTACTCATATGGCAGAAATGAACAGCCGCCCCGGTCAGTTCGCAAAGGGCAATGTCCCTGACCACCATGATGCTTTCAGCGGCATTGGGGATGCCTTTTAATCCCCAGAATGTGGCAGAGGGGCCTTCGTTCATGGACCCGCCGTCGGCCAGACTCTTGTCTTCCGCATGGACAAATACCGGGAGCTCAAGCCCCCTGCAGTATTCAAGGGACCTGCGCATCAGCTGGGAATTGTCAACGGGCAGACCGTCGTCTGTAACAGCCCTGATTCCGGCCTCCTGCATGTCAAAAATTTCAGCCAGAGAGACACCGGATGATCCCTGGGAAATGGCTCCGGCCGGATACACCTTGGCAGCACGGGCCTTTTTTCCCCGGCTGATGATAAAGGAAGTGACCTGGCTGTTGTCATTGACCGGCCGGGTGTTGGGCATACAACAGACAGCTGTGAACCCGCCCTTTGCCGCAGCCTTTAATCCGGATTCAATGGTTTCCTTGTATTCATGGCCCGGTTCCCGCAGATGAACATGCATATCAATCAAACCGGGCACGACCGTCATTCCCGTCGCATCCACCACCCGAACCTGGGACAGATCCGTCCCGGACAGCGTGTCTGATGGATCCAGGATTGCCGCAATCACCTTGTCCCGGATCAGAAGATCCTTTTTTTCGTCTAGATTACCCGGGTCAAGCACCCTTGCCCCTTTAATCAGAATCTGCATGTCTGCTCCCTCCTGCCAGGATATAAAAAAGCGCCATTCGCAATGCAACCCCGTTGGTGACCTGGTCTAAAATCATGGAACAAGGGGAATCGGCCACCTCGCTTGATATTTCCACCCCCCGGTTCATGGGACCCGGATGCATGACAATGAC
>JAHIVS010000651.1 GCA_018816605.1 Pseudomonadota bacterium | reverse complement strand
TTGCCCTTTGCGACCATCCGGTCCAGGTTTTTCACGATGGCGGCCATGCCTTTGTCGCAAAAATCCTGACGGATATCGCTCATCAGAACCTTAAGTCCGCTGGCAGCCGCCACCTGGGCAATGCCGTTGCCCATCTGGCCCGCGCCGATCACACCAAATTTTTCCACACCCATTTTTTTCTCCTTTTCTATGGGGTCAGGCGTTCTTTATTGCACGGTTTCCCGTAAACTGCACAATAAAGAACGCCTGACCCCTTCACTTCTATTAGCGGTTAACAATAAGGGCCACGGCTTCACCGCCGCCCAGACAAAGGGACGCAAGTCCTGTTTTTACATTTCTTTTTTCCATTTCATACACCAGGGTGGTCAGCACCCTGGCCCCGGAAGCGCCGATGGGATGACCCAGGGCCACGCTGCCGCCGTTGACGTTGACTTTCCCCTGATCCAACTCCAGCACCTTGTTGATGCCCACGGAGGTGCCGGAAAACGCCTCGTTGATCTCGAATAGATCAATGTCGGAAATGCCAAGGCCCTGTTTTTTCAAGACCTTGGGAATGGCGTAAATGGGGGCCATGAGCACATATTTCATGTCAATGCCAAAGGAAGCCTGGGCACCTATTCTGGCCATGATGGTGCACCCCAGTTCCTTTGCCTTTTTCTCGCTCATGATCACCAGGGCGGCAGCACCGTCGGAAATAATGGAGGCGTTGCCGGCGGTTCCCACACCCTCTTTTTTAAAGGCGGGCTTCATCTTGGCCAGCAGCTCATAGGTGGACGGCTGGGGGCATTCGTCCGTGTCAAATATCAGCGGGTCCCCTTTTCTCTGGGCCACGGACACCGGCACAATTTCGTCCTTGAACCGTCCGGCGGCGACCGCCGCATTGGCCCGTTTATAGGATTCGGCCGCAAACCTGTCCTGGTCCTCCCGTGTCACTTCCCAGCGCTGGCAGCAGAGCTCGTTGGACATGCCCATGTGAAAATCATTGACGATATCCCAGAGCCCGTCGTGGATCATATGATCTTCAATCTTGCCCGGGCCCATGCGATACCCCCAGCGGGCCTTTTCCATGTAATAGGGCGTCATGCTCATGTTTTCCATGCCGCCGGCCACCACAACATCGGCGTCCCCGCACTGAATCGCCTGGGCGGCCAGCATCACGGCCTTAAGGGATGATCCGCAGACCTTGTTGATGGTGATGGCCTCCACTTCCCAGGGTAGGCCTGCCTTTACAACCGCCTGTTTCCCCGGGTTCTGGCCATACCCGCAGGGCAGCACCATTCCCATGATGCATTCATCCACCTGTTTTTCATCTATACCGGCCCGCCGGACGGCTTCCCTGATAACGATGGCCCCAAGATCGGTGGCGCCTATGTTGCTCAATGTCCCGCCGAAACTTCCCAGGGGCGTGCGTGTTGCACTGACGATCACTGCTGTATTCATGGACAAGGGTCTCCTTAATTTTCAAATAGGGTCGCACCCTATTCGGTATCCTTAAAAAAAATTTCACTATCACATATTTCTTCTGTATTTTCCACCCACTTCATGCAATGCCTGGGTAATGGTCCCCAGAGAACAGCATTTGACAGCTTCCATGAGCTGTTCAAACATGTTGCCCCCGTTCAGAGCCGTCTGCTTCAGGACTTCCAGGGCCTGGTCCGATTCGGTTGCATGGGCGGATTTAAAGGAGGCCAGCCGGTCCAGCTGGGCGTCCTTCTGTTCATTGGTGGCCCGGGCCAGTTCCAGGTGACCGGCCATTTCCGCATAATCGGCATCCGGATCCTGGAAGGTGTTTACCCCGATGATGGGAAACTCGCCCGAGTGTTTCAAATACTCATAATACATGGACTCTTCCTGGATCTTGCCCCGCTGGTAACCGGTTTCCATGGCACCCAGGACCCCGCCCCGCTCGGTAATCCGTTCAAATTCCATGAGGACCGCCTCTTCCACAAGATCGGTCAGTTCATCCACGATAAAACTGCCCTGGAGAGGATTTTCATTCTTGGCAAGCCCCCATTCCCGGTTGATGATCAGCTGGATGGCCAGGGCCCGTCTCACCGATTCTGCGGAAGGGGTGGTAATGGCCTCGTCAAAGGCGTTGGTATGAAGGCTGTTGCAATTGTCGTAGATGGCGCACAAGCCCTGGAGGGAGGTTCTGATATCATTGAACTGAATATCCTGGGAATGCAGGGACCTGCCCGATGTCTGGATATGGTATTTGAGCTTCTGGGATTTTTCGTTTCCCCCGTATTTGTACCGCATGGCCACAGACCAGATCCTGCGGGCCACACGCCCTATCACCGTGTACTCGGGATCCATGCCGTTGGAAAAGAAAAAGGAAAGGGACGGCGCAAAGCTGTTGATATCCATGCCCCGGGACAGATAATACTCCACATAGGTAAAGCCGTTGGCAAGGGTCAGGGCCAATTGGGTAATGGGATTGGCACCGGCTTCGGCAATGTGGTATCCTGAGATGGAAACCGAATAAAAATTTTGCACCCGGTGATCGATAAAATACTGCTGAATATCCCCCATCATCTTCAGGGCAAATTCAATGGAAAAAATAC
>JAHIVS010000650.1 GCA_018816605.1 Pseudomonadota bacterium | reverse complement strand
TTTATTTTTTTTGCAATTTTACCGATCCCTGCTCAAACATGAATCTGACTGCCGGTAAGGTTTAATTGATTTTTGTGTGTGAAAAAACAAGCCATGCGATGTAAAAAAGATAGGACACCATCAGGGCCGTCCCCTCAAGCCGGTTAATGCGGCCGGGTCTTTTCATGAACCCGTATCCGAAGATAAACAGGGAAATCGTCAAACCGGCCATGAACGGAAGATCCCTTGATAAAACGTTCGGGTCAACCTTCATGGGGCTTATCATCCCTGCGATCCCGACCACAGCCATGGTATTGAAAAGGTTGGATCCGATAATATTTCCAAGGGCAATGTCGTGCTCTCCTCTTCTTGCGGCCATGATACTGGATGCCAGTTCCGGAAGGGAGGTGCCGATGGCCACAATGGTCAACCCGATTATCAGGTCGCTGATGCCAAAAAATCCGGCAATCTCAATTGATCCGAAAACCAGCATCCGGGAACTGATAATTAACAGGGTTAATCCCAGAATCATCCGGAAGACAGCCTTCCCAAAGGAGAGTGTCTGATCTTTGAGGGTGTTTTCCACTTCAAGGGCCAGGCTGTCCGAAGGGATGCGGTTTTGTTGAAAAAGACTCCAGACAACCAGGGCCAGGAAGGTTAACATAAGGCAGGCGGCCTCAAATCGGGTTAAAACACCGTCCATCAGCTGAAAAATTGCGATCAGCGTCACCAGGGCCAGCACGGGCAGCTCTTTTTTCAGGATATCCGATTTTACACGGATCGGTTTGATGAGTGCGGTAATGCCCAGTATCAGTGCAATATTGCAGATATTGCTTCCATAGGCGTTTCCCAAAGCAATTCCCGGATTGCCATTTGCAGCGGACAAGGCAGATACCAGCATTTCCGGCGCCGAGGTGCCGAATCCGACAATAAGCATCCCGATTAAAAGGGGTGGCATCCCCAGGTGCTTGGCCATGGCGGCACTGCCCTCAACAAACCGGTCTGCGCTCCAGACAAGGAGCATCAACCCCAGGAAAACAGATGATACATAAAGGATCATGGGCAAAACCAAAGGGCTGCATTTTTAAGTTCTCTGAACAGCCTCGAAGATACCGGTCCTTTAAACAGGCGCGCCAGGAGATTGGCTTCATTTTCGGACCGTCCCAGGGCGACGGCGGCATA
The DNA here is from genome assembly GCA_018816605.1 of Pseudomonadota bacterium. Next base: position 2,105 of record JAHIVS010000650.1, on the reverse strand, counting down.
TGCCTGTGTATTCACAAGGTTCAGTATCTGATTTGCAGGATCGCTGGGGCCAAGGGATCGGGTCTGGATCATATCGGCGGTCAGTCCGTGTCTGAGCAGTATCTGTTTGTACCGGTCCAGGGTGGCGGATTGGGCTGTGGTTGATTCGGGCGCCAGAATATCCACCCGGTGCCGTTTTTCAAGTCCGGTAATAAATCCGACATGATCGGCTATCTGAAAGGAGGCTTCGGACCCGTCCCCATAGAGCAGCACATTCTTCCGGGCCGGGTCCGACGACCGGCACAGCCAGAGGGGAAAGGTGAAGGTCTGATCAAAAATGTCCCGGCTTACGCTGTCTTCAAAGGCCTCCTCCAGTATTGAAAGTCCCCTGCGGCCCAAAACAACCGCATCATATAATCCCCTCTCGCCTTCCTGGATAATGTCTGCTACTTTTGAAAACACCCGGGTTTCTACCCGGTCAATTAGATTTTCCGGTTGAAACCCACACGCAAGACAGACCTGCCTGGCTTTTTCCACGGCCTCTTTTCCCTGGGCAATATTTCTTTGTTCCTGGGCGTTTTGTCTGGAAGTTGCTTCAAGGCTTCTTTCGTTTTCAAAGACGGCCGGCGGTTTCGGGGTCGAATAAAAAAGGGTTGATTTTACATGGCCCTTGTCTGAAAAGAAATCCGAAACAAACCGAACACCGAAAATGGCACTTTTCTGGTCGGAAACAGCGATTAAAAAATGTCTGTCCATTCTTTTTCCCTTATACTTGTGAATATCATCTATATGATACGGTTTTCCAACCATTTTTTCCAGTACAATTATAAGTGGGGGAAAAAAGGGTCAGAAAAAAATCGCAGAATCTCTTTGCCGGGGTGGCAGCAGGAAAATTGGAAGGGCTTTGTCCGGTAATTCATCCCAGGAGGGATTGGGCTTGACAGTCAAAAAGGCTGTGGTACGATCTGAAATGAAGTGCCCGGCATCCTGCAGGGTGAGAGGCGGCGGCAGATAAAAGAAAGGAAAATCATGGGAGCAGATACGATTAGAATCGTTAAAATAACCAGGGAACCTGTGGAATTGTACAAGGTTCTCAAATTTGAAAATCTGGCGGGAAGCGGCGGGGAAGCCAAACACTTTGTGGCCGGCGGTCTGGTGACGGTGAACGGGAAGATCGAAACCCGGAAGCGCAATAAAATTTATTCCGGGGATGTGATCGGTTTTAACGGAAGCTTTCTTCAGATTGAGGCGGAATAACAACGGTGAGATTTAAAGCGGATGTTCTCCGGCCTTAAGTTTCCGGTACAGGGTCCTCAGGCTGATGCCCAGTTCTCTGGCTGCCTGTGTTTTTCCTTGCACATCATGGCCGTAGCGGTCCAGGCAGGCAAGAATGGTCCCCAACTGGGCCGTCATGGCGGCGGACCGGATATCGGGTCCGGGGAGGGGCGGGGAGGATAATTTGGGGTCCGGAAGCAGGCTGCGGTACGCTAGAAAACGATGGGGCAGGCTTTCAAGGGTGAGGGTATCGCTGTCTTCCATATTGACACTATATTCAATAATATTCTGGAGTTCCCGGATATTGCCCGGCCAGTCATGGGCATGGAAAGCGGCCATGACCGGGTTTGAAAAGCGCCGGATGTTTTTGCCGGTGTTCTGGTTGGATTGGATGAGAAAGGCAGTGGCCAAAAGGTTGATATCTTCTTTCCGGTCCGATAGGGGGGGCAGGTCCATGGGGATGACATTGAGGCGGTAAAAGAGGTCGGCCCTGAAGCGTTTTTTTCTGACCAGAGACGAAAGGTCCTGGTTGGTGGCGGCAATGACCCGGACATCAATGGGGGTGGTCCTGATGCCGCCCACCCGCTGGAGAAAAGAGTCCTGGAGCACGTTTAAGAGTTTTACCTGCAGGTGCAGGGGCATCTCTCCGATTTCATCCAGGAAAAGAGTGCCTCCCTCGGCCAGTTCAAACCGTCCGGGTTTTCCGCCTTTTTTGGCACCGGTAAAGGCCCCTTCTTCATACCCGAACAATTCGGATTCAAACAGGGTTTCCGGGATGCTGGCGCAATTGACCGGCACAAAGGGTCCCCCGGATCTGGCCCCTGACGTATGGATGGCCTTGGCCAAAAGCC
>JAHIVS010000649.1 GCA_018816605.1 Pseudomonadota bacterium | reverse complement strand
CCCCGATATACCGCACCTTGTCAATGGCAAACACGGTTTCGTCATACCGGGCCGGGCTGACTCCGTATTTTATGTGTCCGGCCTGCTTGTGGGTGATGACCGACTTCACACCGGCAAGGGCCTCGGCCTTTGAGGTGTCAATGGAGAGTATCTTTGCATGGGCGTGGGGGCTTTGGAGCAGGGCGCCGTAGAGCATGCCGGGTCTTGCGATGTCGTCGGTAAAAACGGCCTGCCCCGTTGCCTTGTCCGGTGTGTCGATTCGGTGTGCCCGGGTGCTGATAATGTCAAATTCTTTCATGGATTCCTCCTAAGGATAGGCTGTTTTATGAACGCTGGGATTCAATGGCTTCGAAAATTTTCTGGTATCCCGTGCACCGGCAAAGATTTCCTGAAACCCCCTCCCGGATTTGATCTTCCGTGGGATTGGGGTTCTTGTCCAGCAGGTTTTTAGCGGACATGATCATGCCCGGCGAACAGAATCCGCACTGGATGGCCCCTTTTTCAACAAAAGCCTCCTGCAGGGGGGAAAGTCCCTCGTCCGTGCTCAACCCTTCAATGGTTTCAATAACAGATCCATTGGCCTGGATCGCCAGGACCAGGCATGAATTGACCACATCTCCGTCCATGATAACGGTGCAGGCACCGCAGTCGCCGGTGTCGCATCCTTTTTTGGTGCCGGTGAGGCCCAGTTCATAACGGAGCATGTCGGCCAGGGTGATATTGGGCTCAACCGCAATTTCATGGGATTGATCATTGATGGTTAAGGTGATTATTTTTTTCATTGGGTTCTCCTGTTCAATTGCCACATTTTTGTAACCTGATGTTTTAAAGGGGTTGGGTTGGAAATGGCCTAGATGCATGCACCCTTTGCCCGCTCATAGGCAGTTGCAAGGGTGCGTTTGGTCAGCACACCGACCATGGCCTGTCTGTATCCGGCAGTCCCCCGAAAGTCGTCTATGGGGCGGCAGTCCTCCCGCCGGGCCTTTTCAGCAGCAGCAAAAAAAGAAGCTTCCTCGGGTGCCTGGCCCAGCATGGCGGCTTCCGCCCGGGCTGCCCGGATGGGGGTGGCGGCCACAGATCCCAGGGCGATGCGGGTGGCAATCACTTTTTTTGTATCCGGATCATATTCAAGGAAGGATGCCACGTTCACAACATTGATTTCCGAGGACTTTCGCTTGCCCAGCTGGATATAATGTGCACCGCTGTGGTCAGGCGGTATGGGAAGGCGGAAGCCTGTGAGGATTTCGTCGGGCTGGATGCAGGATTTGCCAGGGCCTGTAAAAAAATCGGCAATGGGGATTTCCCGTTTTTTGCCGCAGCTTTCCAAAAGGGCCACGCTGTCATAGATCAAAAGGGCGGGCAGGGTATCTCCCGCAGGGCTGGCATTGCAGGCATTTCCGCCGATGGTGGCCCGGTTCCGGATCAAATGGCTCCCAAGGTTGTCGCAGCCGGATTTGAGGGCTGAAAATTTTTTTGCGATCACAGGGGAACGAGAAATCTGGGTCATGGTGGCACAGGCACCGATGAAAATGGAATCCTTTTGTTCGGTAATCAGGGAAAGGGCCTTGATCCGGGACAGGCTGATGAGGTTTTCTGTCTTTACCAGCTTTTTTTTCAGGTGGACCAGAAGATCGGTCCCGCCGGCCAGTATGCGTGCGCTCTGGCCCAGCTTTTTTTTGAGGTCCAGGGCTTCCGCAATGGAAAGGGGTTCGTGAAATTCAAACATGGGTAACAGCATATTTGTCTCCTTGAAGTTAAAGGGAAAAATCATTGATTCTTTAAAGAGCTACCATTGGAAAGTTGATGTGTCAACAAAAATGTGGATTTGGATATAACTATTTCGTTCGCCATGGTGAACAAGATTGGCTTATTGGTTAAAGCGCTGTTATTTAAAGGTTTTATAAGTCTATATGGAGACAGCAAATGGATAAAAAAAAATCGAATGGAAGTGATAATTTAGGATAGTGAACTCAGAAACGCACCAGTTTTTTAAAGATCTGTGTTCGCCTCCATCCCATTTCAGGCATGGGGCCTGCCGGCGAACTCAGCTTCAAATAGGGGGGTATGAACGGCACCCGAGGGCTTTAGATCACTTTTGAAAAGCACCATTGCTTTTACCGGCCAGGGATCTGAAGCAGCGTATTGAAAGGCGTGAATAACCGTTTCCAAGCGCCTGCAGTCCATCCTGTCTTTGAAGCGGCCAAGGGTGAAATGGGGTGAAAAGTGCTTGTCGTCCGCCTTGATTCCTGCCTGTTCAAGATTTTTTCCAAGAAGACGCTGGACCTTCCTAAGTGCATCAACCTGACCTTTGACCCCTGCCCAGATCACCCTGGCCATTTTTGTGCCGGGAAATACCCCTACGCCGCCCGCCGAAAGCGTAAAGGGTGGACATAGGATGGCGGTGGCCTCCATGGCCCGTATGATTTCCTTAACCTCTTTTTCTGACGTATCCCCGATAAACCCCAGGGTAAGATGCAGGGATGCTGTCCTGGTCCAGGAAGCCTTGACCTGATTGTTTCCAATTTCACCTTGAAGTCTGTTGAGGAAAAGGCTAATATTTTGGGGCAAGGGAATGGCAATAAAGGTTCGCAGGGTATGTCGGCTGTCAGAGGGCTTCAATCTAAGTCTCCTTCCAGGCAGGGTTTTGTAAGGATTGATCTGATAGCATTCGAACCCTTTTTATAACCGGTTTTACGGGGGGCTGCAATCGGTAAAATAATGATGAAAAATAAACAGGATCCAAAGAGTGCTCCCTACCAAATCTGGGGAGAGAACCTTGATGGGGCGGCCGTCCGGCAGATGGAGGATGCCTGTTCCCTGCCCGTATCCGTAAAGGGGGCGCTCATGCCGGATGCCCACCAAGGTTACGGGCTTCCCATCGGCGGCGTTCTCGCGGTTGACGGTGCGGTTATTCCCTATGCCGTGGGCGTGGACATCGCCTGCCGGATGAAGATGAGCATTCTTGATATTCCCTTTCCAGACTATGAAAAGCGCAGGGGGAAATTTAAAATCGCCTTGGAAACCGAAACCCGGTTTGGTGTCGGGGAATCCTTTGCCAGGCCCAAAGAACACCGGGTTATGGATGAAGACTGGTCTTTTTGTCACCCTGTCGGGTCCTTAAAGGACAAGGCATGGAAACAGCTGGGAACCTCAGGTGCAGGGAACCATTTTGCCGAATTCGGACGCTTGTTCCTCGAAAAAAAAGACCTGGGTCTTGAAAAAGGGGAGTACCTGGCATTGTTAACCCACAGCGGAAGCAGGGGAGCCGGTGCGGATATTGCCAAACATTACAGCACCCTGGCCAAAAGGCTTCATCCGGAACTTCCAAAAAAATTAAACGATCTTGCCTGGCTGGACCTGAAAAGTTCAGAAGGCCGGGAATACTGGCTGGCAATGGAGCTAATGGGCAAATATTCCGGTGCAAACCATGACATTATCCATCAGGGTATCTTGAGTCACCTGGGGGCAATATCTGTTTTAACCCTTGAGAACCACCACAATTTTGCATGGAAATCCCAACTGGGATCACGGGAGGTGATTGTACACCGGAAAGGGGCGACACCCGCAGGAAAAGGGGTATTGGGTGTGATCCCGGGCACCATGGCATCCCCCGGTTTTGTTGTCAGGGGGCTTGGAAACCAAGCCTCCCTGTGCTCGGCAGCCCATGGTGCCGGAAGAAAAATGAGCCGAACTGCAGCCATGAAAAAATACGATTGGTCTGATATGACACAATGGCTAGTGGAAAGGGGGGTAACCCTTATTTCCGCCGGAATTGACGAAGCCCCCATGGCATACAAGTGCATTGAAGCGGTAATGGATCAACAAAAGGATCTTGTGGAAATTCTGGCAAGATTTGACCCGAAACTTGTTAAAATGGCGCCCCCTGACCGGTATGCAAGAAAAGGCAGAAAAAGAAGATAATATCCAAAACAAAAGCCGGGTTTATTCCTTGTGCGCAGGATAGTAGGAGGACAGGGCTTCAATGCTTTTCTTCAGGCTTTCCACAGACGCTTCATCTGCATTCTGCTTGGCTTTCATTGCTGCAAGAATTACAAGATGGTGGTTTTTTAATCGTTCTGCATAGTCCGGTTGATCCGGTTTGACCCGTTGGGTCAGAAAATAATCGCTGATGGTGGTGATGATTTTCTGGGCATGTGTTTCCTTGTTCATCACCCACCGTATCAATTGGTTCTGGGACTGGGCATCGGTCTTGCCCCCGATCTCTTTGATCATTTTGACTGATTTTTCAACGGTGGCGGCATCTTCCTGCATGGACCGAACCCTGGCATGGTCATCATAGATCCCGCAGGGGATCTGACAATGGGCCCGGGAGAGCTGTGGCAGCACAAGAAGCATAACCGGTAAAATAAAACAAACAAATAAAATTGGTTTTTTAATGGTTTCCATAATGGGTTCTCCCTGGTTTAAGGTGGTTAAAATTGGGGGCTCAAATGGATCACGGTATCAGTTCCAAGATCTTTCTGGAAGTGTATTCCCCGACATCTGCAAGGCCGTCTATGGGCAGGAATCGCCAGGCGTTATTGGCGTACAGACAGGTAACGGAAGCGGGAAATTCATCATCTGCTTCATAAAAAATATAGCAAAGCGCGATTTTTGGCAAGGGATAAACGATAAAGGAAAAATCTCCCCCGGTTCCCGGGGGTGCTGTTTTCCCGTTCAGCCGTTCAATGATGGTCTGGACGGCGGTTTTGATTTTTTTCACATGGGGAACAAGCAATTGTTCCGTATGGGTGGCAAAGGCGCCTGCATAGGGCATGCTGTCCGGAAATTCCTTAAAGGCTTTTAAAGGCTCCAGAACACAGGCATCCGGGCAGGCATTCAAGGCATAAAGGGATATTAAAATACCAAAAACAGAAGAGCGTTCCCGGTCACCAAGGGCAATGCCCCCGGGTCCAATCCGGCAGGTCTCGCCAAAGGCATCAAAAACAAAGGATGCTTTCTTCTGCTCTCCGGGAAGGTTTTTCGCCAGGTCTTTGGGCAGGTTGGCATATAACCTATTCAGATTGTCCTGAACAATTTTTGCATAGTTGTCTGTCATTTTTTACCCCGCGATAATTTTATCAAACCGGCTATCTGACTGTTTTTAAATCCCTGGGCCATCAGTTCCAGCACTTCTTTTTCGCGTCTGGTCAGAAGGGATAACTTTAAAAGCGTCTCGTTCGTTTCTGTCTCATTTTTTGCGTGCAGGATCAAAGCGGGGGTTGTCACCCGGCCAGCGGATTCCGACACATCTGTCCTGTCAAAACAGTTCACAATCCTTACAGCATTTTCGGAATTGGTTGATTTTTTGTGCAGATCATTGAGAAATTGAATCTGCTCAAGGCTGGAATCCGGGGCTTGACAGAATCGAATTTTCTGCTTGATCAAACCATTTCCTCTATCATCAGAAATCGGATCTTATCCATTGAACCCTTTTTAATATCCCAAGGTTCAGATAGTTGATGGATTCAGTCTATATCAGCAGCAGTTTCCCCTGTCAATAAACATATCAAATCCATAATGAACTGGGCAATAAGCCCTCAAATTATCTTTCAGTCCCTGTTGCACCACCTCAAATTTTTAAGTGCTGGGACTCAAACACAGCGGCGGGGACCGGCCGGATTTGTGAACGCTATGCCGGCAAACACAAAGACACCGCCGATGATATGGAATCGGGTCAGACCTTCACCCAGAAACCAAAAGGATAGGAACGCACCAAAAAACGGCATTAAATGCAGATACATTCCGGCTTTGACAGGGCCGATGCTGGCAACACCTCGATTCCAGAAGCGAAAGGCTAAAACTGAAGCAAAAAAAGAGATATACAAGACACTTAAGACATTGACATAATTTAAAGAAAGCTGTTGTCCCATGGAAAGGCTGCAAAAATATATGGGGACCATTAAAAGGACACCGGCGAGAACACTGCTGGTCAGCAAAGCAATCTGGGGCAATCCTGGCGGCCGCCGTTTCAATAATATGGAGTAAGCGGCCCATAACGGTACAGCCAGTAACATCCATATGTCCCCTTTATTAAATTCAAAATTGAGCAATTCAAACGGGCGGCCGTGGGAGATCAAAATAACGGCTCCAAGAAGAGAGATCAATATCCCGATGATTTGGGAAACTTCTATATGCTCTTTTAAAAAAGCCCAGGCCCCGAATACGATCACCATGGGAGAGGTCGACAGGATAATCAAAGCATTGATGGGTGTCGTGCTTTTCAGTGAAATATAGACGCAAATATGAAACGCTGCGATACCGGTCAGCCCCAGGGCCGTAATAATTTTCCATTCTTTTGCGATGACAGTTCTAAATTGATAAAGCTGTTCATAGTGTAACGGCAGGAGGACAAGCAGGGCTATCATCCATCTCCAGAAGTTGAGGTGTATGGGAGGAATCTCTCTTTTCAGGGCTCGTCCGACGATAAAATTTCCGGACCAGAATAAGACAGCACAAATAAGGGCTGCATGGGGGGAAAAAATAATTACACCAAGTTTAGAGCTTATGCGCTTTACGGAAGTTGTCATCACTCCCTCTCTTTTGAAATCTTAAAATCAGATATTAGATTCAATCACAAGGGAATGGTATTGTCATGAGACTTAAGTCACTATTTTTATGATCTGCGATAAAATTCGACAGCGTTTACTTATAACCGCTGGTACCGATATTCTTTATGGGGTATTCATAGAGAATGGATACGGATAAGTGCTAAAGGCCGGGTCTCCTTCATACCCTGTAACCGGGACCAAAGTCCCGGCTTATCCCAGGGGTTTTGCTAGGTATCTGTAATGTAAGGATCCGTCTAAACGTTGGTCACCCCAACCTCTTCAAAGGTTTTGATGTCTGCCAGAATCCGGGTGGACAGGTCCAGCAGCTCCATGCAGACAGCAGCCCCTGTGCCTTCTCCCAAGCGGAATTTCAGGTCGATGAGCGGGTCCAGGCCCAGGCGGTCGTGCATGTATTTATGGCCGATCTCCACGGATTTGTGGCTGGCAAAGAGATATTGCCGGGCAGAGGGGGCCAGTTCACAGGCAATGAGGGCGCCGGCTGTCGAAATCAGGCCGTCACAGATCACGGGGAGCCCATGGGCCGCAGCCCCCAGAACCAGGCCGGCAAGCCCCCCTATTTCCAGGCCCCCCACCTTGGAGAGGATGTCAAGGGGATCTTTGGGGTCGGGTCTGTGGAGGTCCAGGCCTCTCTGGATGACGCGGATCTTGTTTTCAAGGGCCGCATCGTCAATACCGGTTCCCCGGCCGGTGAGCTTTTCCACGGGAATTCCTGAAAAGGCCGCAATAATGGCCGACGAGGGGGTGGTGTTACCGATGCCCATGTCGCCGGTTCCCAGAAGGTCCACCGGAGCTTCTGCCATGAGTTCTGCCACGATTTCAATGCCCGCCTCAATGGAGCGGATGGCCTCTTGTCGGGTCATGGCCGGTTCCCGGGTAAAATTGGCTGTGCCGTAGCGGATCTTTTTATGGAAAATGGGCAAAGCGGGATCAAAATCGTAGTTGACGCCCAGATCGGCCGCTTTTACAATGGCCCCGGCATGCCTGCCGATCACATTGACCGAGGCGCCGCCGCCTGCAAAATTCAAGACCATTTGGGGGGTGACTTCGGCCGGGAAAAGGCTGATGCCTTCCTGGGTCACCCCGTGGTCTCCGGCGCAGGTGACAATGCGTTTGTTGGTCAGGCGGACGTCAATGGTTCCCTTGATGGCGGCCAGGCGGGCCGAGATCTCTTCCATGATGCCCAGACTGCCGGCCGGTTTCGCCTGGTTGCGCAGCCGGTCTTTGGCAGCCTTAAATGCCTCCTGGTTCAGGGTTTCCTTGATGGAGGATATGGTATGTTCAAGCAGTGACATGGTTTACCTCTTGTCTGTTATGTCTTGGTCAAAGATTTCCATGCCCTTTTTCATGGCACAGAAATCTCCGCACATGGTACAGGTCTGTTTTTGTTTTGGCGCCTTTTTTTCCCGGATCTGCCGTGCAATGTCCGGAAAAAGCAAATAGCGTTCAAGGTCATCCCACCGCATGTCCCGCCTGGCCATGGCTGCCTGGCGCTCATTCTCCCGCCTGTGGGGATATTTGGAAATGTCTCCGATGCGGGCGGCAAGCCGTGTGGCCCGGACCCCTTCCCGGACATCTTTCACATCGGGCAGGGCCAGGTGTTCGGCAGGGGTGATATAACAGATTAGATCCGCCCCGAACCGGGCAGAACTGGCAGCGCCGATGGCTGCTGTGATATGGTCGTAACCGGCGCCTGTGTCGCAGGGGATGGGGCCCAGCACATAATAGGGGGCATTGCCGGACATGCGCTTTTCCAGCATGATATTGCCTTGGATTTCGTCCAGGGGGACGTGGCCCGGGCCCTCCACCATCATCTGGCATCCGCTGGCCCGGCCGATCTCTGCCAGTTCGCAATTGATGATCATTTCCGCCATCTGGGCCCGGTCGTGGCTGTCATGGATGGCCCCGGCCCGGATGCCGTTGCCAAGGGAGAGAACGGCGTCGTATTTTTTCATCAGGCGGCAGACCCTGTCAAATTGTTCGTACAAGGGGTTTTCCTTCCGGTTGATGTCCATCCAGGCCACCATGTAAGTGCCGCCCTTGGAGGCAAGCCCCCCGTATCTAAAGCCCTGTTTTCTTAACCGTTCAATGGTGTACAGATTGATGCCGCAGTGGATGGCCATGAAGCTGAGTCCGTCCTCCAGCTGCCGCTCTATGAGCTCAAACAGGTATTCCGGGTCCAGCTTGGCCGGGTTCTTGTATTTGCGGATGGTCTCCTTGAAGGCCTGGTACAGGGGCACATTGCCCACGGGAAGATCGGTGTTGGCAAGCACAGTTCTTCTTACCAGGTCCAGGTCTCCGTCTGCGGACAGCTCCATCAGGGTATCTGCCCCCTCTTCCTGGGCCGCACTTGCTTTTTGAACTTCCAGGTCAATGTCACAGATATCCGATGAGGTGCCGATGGAGGCATTGACCTTGGTCCGCAGCCCGGTGCCGATGCCCGTTACCTGCTGGTTTTTGCGGTTGGGGTTGCAGGGGATGACGATCTCCCCCTTGGCCACATGGTCCCGGATGAAGGCTTCGGAGAGGTTTTCCGCCGTTGCCACGATTTTCATTTCTGGGGTGATGATGCCCTGGCGGGCATATTCCAGCTGTGTTGTCATAGTTTCCTCGCTATGGTTTTTCCCGGCAAAACACAAAAGGGTTCTGCAAGAAAGTAAATCTTACAAAACCCTTTACCATCGAGTTTTACACGCTTTAAGGAATCCCTGGCTCGTCTTCTGACTTTCGGCCTTAAATTTATTTTTTTGTCTTCCCGTGTGAACAGTGACCCTAATAAAAAATAAATATTTCCGATTACAGCGGCGGGACCGTCACGGAGTTTCACCGTGTTCCGTGGACCAGACACTCACAACAAAATATCAGGAAGAATAAATACACGGTTTTCATCCAGCATGTCAATATTTTCTTTACAAACCCATGATCCTGATTAATAGTCCTAGCAAAAGCCGATGAATGCAAAGGAGCCCATGGAACCAGATAGACGCATAAAAACCAGATTTCAGTATTTTCATATTGCCAACGCCGTGATTTTGGGAAACCTGATGGCCATGTTGATCGGGGACCGCCTGACCCGCATATTGTTTCACCACAGGGCCTGGGATGCACCGGAAGCCTTTTTGCGAACGGTCTATTTGCTGGATACTTTTTACAGCGCCATTTGCATGGTGGTGATGTCGGTGATCATTATCTGGTATGAATGGCCTATCCGAAAAAGTTTGAAGTGTTTTCACCATGGCCTTTCACCGGACCCGGTTCACCTGGAGAAGGCCCGCCAGAGGATTCTCAATGAACCCTATATGATCGTGATTTTGGATATGGTTGTCTGGAGTCTGGGAGCAATCCTTTTCTGGGCAGTGGGGTCTCCGGCTGCCGGGATCGGTATTGCCACCGGCCTGATTACCATGACCCTGGCCTTTTTCTGGGTGGAACACCGATCCCAGGAGAAGCTGGTTCCCTTGTTTTTCCCGGAAGGGGATCTGTCAAGGGTGCGGGGTGCGGGGGCCATCAGTTTACGGGTGCGGTTTTCCATCCTGATCTTTTCCGTGTCCGTGGTACCCCTGGCCTTTATTCATTTGACCATGCATCAGTTTAAACTCATGCAGATGATGGATGAAATGCCCCTGCTCATGCTGGTCACCCGTATGGAAGAAACCATTACCCGGGAAAGCATTTTGTTCATGGCTGTGGCCGTGTTTCTGTCCTGGCTTGTGGCCCATCAGATGAAGCAACCCATTGCCGAGATTATCCGGGTCATGGGCCATGTGAAAAAAGGGGATTTTTCGCAAAAGGCAAGGGTGTTCAGCAATGATGAGATCGGGTTTGCAGGCGAGACACTCAATGCCATGAGCCAGGGGTTGCGGGAACGGGAACTGATCAAGGATG
>JAHIVS010000648.1 GCA_018816605.1 Pseudomonadota bacterium | reverse complement strand
TTGGCAATGATGAGATCCGGGTGGGGGGAAAACGCCTTTATCACCCCCATGTCCACCACTTTCATATCAATATCGTGGTGGCGGCAAAGCACATTGATGGCGGCCCCGCCATTGAGAAAATTTTCCACCATCTGGCCTGTGACCTCGGCAGGAAAGGCCGATACCCCCTCCTGGGTAATGCCGTGGTCTCCGGCAAACACAAAAAGATGTTTCCGGTGGATGACCGGGGTCAGGCTGTTTAGGATAAGACTCATCTGGATACCCAGGGCTTCGATTTTTCCAAGAGCGCCCAGGGGTTTTGTCTTGCCATCCATCTTGGCCCGGGCATGGGGCAGGAGGGTGTCATCCAGGGGACAAATCCCTTGGATCACCTTACGGCACAAACCATCCCCGGGTAATCCCATGGCACACTCTCGGTGATCTGCTGGCGGTTCTTTTTCACAGGAAACCCCGGGGGCATCAGCCCCGGCCATGACCTGGGTCCCTGTAAAATCAAGGATAAATTTCAAATATCGTCCGGTGAGCACCCTGGGCAAAAGATCCGGTGCCTGTTCCGGGGGAACCACCTCCTGGATGAGAAAACCCAGCTGGGTTTCATGGGTTTGGATAAAGGCAAGGCCCTGTTCCATGTCTGCTTTTTTCATTCCATAGGCCCCGATCAGGGTGGCTTCTTTGTAGTGGATCAAATTTAACAGATTGGTTTCCACATGTTCATTTTTTGTAATCCCGGAAAAAAAGGATATGGATCCGCCTTTGTCCACCTTGGTCACAGCCTGGCACAGGGCAATATAATCGGGACAGGCATTGATGACCATATCAAATTTGCTCTCCATGGTCTCTTTGACGCAAACGATCCCTGTGTGATCCAGAAATGGCCTGACCTGGTTCATTTTGTTTTCATGTTTTTCAATGATCATGGGCACAAGGCCCAGGCTTTTGGCATAAAGGGCGGTAACAAGCCCCATGGTGCCGCCACCATAGACCAGCACCCGGTCCCCCTTTTTGTATACCAATTTTTCAAAGGCATTGACCACGCAGCCCACAGGCTCTGCAAAACAGGCGGTATGAATATCCATTCCGGGGGGCAGAGGAATCAGACTGGCGCTGGGGACGCTCACCTGGTGGGCAAATCCCCCGTCCCTGTGGAATCCTATTATTTCCATATCATCACAGAGGTTTTCCTGATCGCTTTTACAATATTTGCACTGGCCGCAGCTTTTCCCGGGCCAGACAATGTATCTATTTTTCCCGGTTCCCCGGTCCCTATCCCGGGTCTGAACCACCATCTCATGCCCAGGCACCCTGGGGAAAACAAGGTCCCTGTGCCCCTGTTCCCACATCTTGGCATCGGTCCTGCAAATGGCGCAGCAAAGCACATCCGCCACAACCTGATCCCCTGGCCCCTGATCCACCGGGGCCGTTTCTCCCATGGGGGGCTGGGGCAAAATTTCAAGATGTTCAAGACCTGTGAGCACCATTTTTATCATGTTAACCTCCCTTCTAGAGATCGGTTTCCGACAGAATCAGTTTTCTAATGTGAACCGATTCAAAGCCTTTGGTTTTGAGGCGGGCCGCATGATCTCTTACCCTGTCCATCTGATCCATGGGAAACACACTGGCCCTGTCCAGGTTTACGGTTTCAAACCCATCCTCCCTGACCCTGATGTAGTGTTGATTTGATTTTAAAATGAGCAGTTCCATGGGGTCTCCTTTCTATACAAGGCTGTGAAGGGTTCTCAGCCCTTTTTCCGGATCTGTATTCTGGGATGCCACCCATTTTTCAAGGGTGGCAAAGGCCCGGCCCGATTCAAGAAGACGGGCAGCTTTTTCAATGCCCTGGTCAAGACAGGTTACCTGGTCTGCAGCCAGGAAAATAAGTCCTGCATTGACAAGGGCCGCATCTTTTCTGGGGCCGGATTCTCCATTGTTCATCAGGGATACAAACCGCTTGGATTCCAGGTGCAGTTCCGGTTCCGGTGCCAGGGCCAGGGGCTTTTGGGCGGCAAGCCCCAGTTTTTTGGGATCAATGGTAAACTCGGTGATGGACCCATCCCCCAAAATTCTTGCACAATGGGTGATACCGCAGATGGAAGCCTCGTCCATCCCAAGATCAGAATTGTCAATACTGCCGTGGAGGACAATGGCACTTTTATATCCGATCTCTTTCATCACCTGGGCCACTGGCATAATCATGGAATTGGAATAGACCCCTCTGACGCCAACCGAGGGTAAGGCTGGGTTGGCAAGGGAGGCGGCAATGTTCAGGGTGGACCCAAAAAAAATCTGGGATAAGATACGCCCCAGGGCTTTGGGGTGGATCAAGGGACTCATGCCGTTGAACAGTCCAAGCCCTGCCGTTTCAATGCTTTTTGCCACAAGGTCGGCGGAACATTCCACATCAACCCCCAGGGCTTCAGCCATGTCCACGGTACCACAAAGGGACGTGATGGCCCGGGCCCCGTGGCGGGCCATGGAGATGTTGCCTGATGCCGCGATAATAGAGGCTGCCGTACTGATATTATAGGTCTTAAAGGTATCCATTCCGGTACCGGAATTTTCCACCAGGGGTACAGCAAGATCCAAGCTCACCTTGGTGGTGTCCAGATCATAGATGGCTTGCCAGGAGCCTGCCACTTCCCCGGCAGTTTCCCCCTTGGCGGTGAGGGCAGATAAAAAAGCCCCCTGCTGCATATCGGTGGTTTCATTGTTCAGAACCTTGATAAAGGCCTGTTTGGACTCTTCTCGACTGAGGTTTTCTTTATTGATAAGGCGGGTGATAAGGGCGCCAAAGGCTTTGTCTGATTCCACGGGTCCTCCTGCATACAGCTATTCAATGGGGATCTGGTTCCAGCAATAATCCTTTGGGTGAATACAAAGGCAGGCTTTCCGGCTAACGGATCATCCGAGAACTGCGCCTTCCCCTTGTGGTTAAGAGTGACTTTTTGCAGTCTTTGTCCCCGATTACGGCAACGGCTGGTATGCAACGGAATTTCACCGTTTTTCCTATTACCCCGTACCCCCTATTGGGATCCGGGCACCTTGGCATCAATGGATTTCATATAAATTTTTTTCCCCTGTTTTGTCAATCATATACATTGATTTAACAAAAGACACCATAGCCAGCTTCAATCCGTCTTATATCCTCTATGAGACGCTGGCGGAAATTCAAGGCGCACACTTTCTCTCCATCCCACTCACCCCCGATTTTGATATCCCGCAAGATCTTAACCTCGAAGGTGTAGCGGTTCTGTTTCTTCCGAATCCAAACGCAGCTTATGCAAGGCATGTCCGGAGATTGTAGGTATTGACGAGGCGTATGCGGATTTTGCCGGGACCCGCTTGGTCATCGGAATACCTTCTATTTCCATTATAAACATGGAAGCCTGATTGTCGCCATGAAAGCATATTTTCAAAGAGAGCATCCGTAATTTTACCCGCTTTTTGAGTATTTTAAGCACGAAATCAGCTCGTTTGCTTCAGTGGAATCTGTTGGGCCAACAGGAAGGAGGCTTTTTTGCGGTTAAAATCCTTGCCTTCCCCGGAGGTTGTGATGGTTGTTGATGCTTAGCATGAAGTTACCTTGGAAGTCCCTCAGGGGGGTGATCCTCGCACGAAAAAAAACCGGAGGTAAAATGAATCAAATTATGCGGTCGGCAATTATAGTTGGTACAAGATATGCAAACTCTTTGATAGCAACTTGGTTCGACAACGTTGTTGGCAATAATGCTATCAATTATGTCGATAATATGAAAAATTGTCAGTTAATATTTAAAGGAGAGTACAATGAAGCGATTTCAATTTTGTTGTTGGGCCATTTTCTTTTTTATCATGGGAGCGGTTTCAACTGGAGCGGTTTTCGCGTTATCCAGTACGGTTTGGGTTGGTAATGGGGGAATGGATGCCAAGATTGTCGCAACTAAAGAAACCGTAATCGAAATTTTGCCAAATCCTAAATATAAGGTAAAGATCGGTTACAAGTACAGTGACAAGCTTGGTGTCATCCTGCTGGAAAAGAAATAGATTTATTAAAGATTTGTCCCGGGTTTGACTGTCTGACGACTCACCCTGAAAAGAGAAGCCGGTAAGCGTTTTGGCAGCCTCAATTCCCATGGAGGTTATAATAAGGATAGGAACTTCCTTTTTTTCAAGCAAGGCACAACAAAGAATAAAAAGATTATCAAGAGCCTGAAATATGAGCCCAACCGGATACGCCCCAAGATGTTGGGGGCGTATCCGGTTGGGAGTTTGATCCCAAGATCGATATTGCGGTTATCAACGAGGTAACAACACCGGGCTGGGTCAGCAGCGGATTGACAAATTTCAAGGCGTACAAGGTGTATTTCGATTACGGCAAATTCCAAAAGATGGCCACGGAATACAGGGGCGCCCATAAGTATTCTGACCAGCGGATCACAGAACTCCATAACCTGTTAATCGCAGATACGGGCACCGGTACCAATCTGACACCCGGTGTTGACGAAAACCCCCTCAAGAATGAGCCGGAAATAGAAATGCCGTGTTCAAAGACAGTGATTGCGATTGGACTGGTTCTTATGGCGCCCATGTACCATTGCCAGGATGGATAGTAAGGTTCGCCATGCTCCTTTCAGCTGCCTGTGCAGGCTTGCAGTTTTCTGGCCGGAAATGACCGGATAATGTCCTTTTTAATATTTCCTTAGCCCTCTATAATTGATACTGATATTAACTTAATTTTAGGGGTGTGCTGATTTTACATGGGGTCAGGCGTTCTTTATTGCAGTTTATTTGGGTTTAACTTATTTCGGACGAATAAAGAAAGATTGATCAAAAGTACACTAAAAAAAAGCCTGCCCCATTCCTGGAAAGCCCAGGTCCGAAAGCTGAGAGGCTAAGACTTTAAATTGGAAGGAAGGCAAATGATCCGCCTAAAGGATAACAGGAAAACCGCTTTAATCGTTGTCGACGGACAAGCGTCTTTTAAGGCAAGGGGTGAGACAATAACGGTTCGACAAATCCAAAGAGAACCGAAATGGCCTTGCACAAAAGGGTTGCACCTATCGGCATGGTTCAGGATGTATTGCAACCCATTCAGGAGAACTGATCCATGAAACAGGTTATTTTTTTATTGTTTCCGGGGATTGAGATTCTGGATTTTGCAGGCCCCCTTCAAACCTTTGTCGAAGCTAAGAATCACGGGTGCGGTCTTGTGGTGGAGTACTGCTCATGGCAACCGGAAATCAGCACCTCCCAGGATGTGTTTATCAATCGGTTGCGCCATTTTTCGAGCGTGGTTCCCACCAAAGAGGATATCATCATTATTCC
>JAHIVS010000647.1 GCA_018816605.1 Pseudomonadota bacterium | reverse complement strand
CTTCAGGTATTAATGCAGAATCCATATTTAATTACTCCTAGCATAGGTTTTGGATATTTTACTCATGGGATGACGATCCATGATGATTCTTAACCTTGTCCCATTCACCATCAAGATAGTTATCCCCTGCTTTTCTGACCCATTCGCGCTCGGACAGATAGTAGATCTTGGTGTTGGTTCCCAGACGTTCAAGCAGCCTGAATACCTTTGGGTTTCTTGACTTGTCCACCACATGTTTGTTCATGGGGTCGGGATGGGGATCGGGCTTGACAATCTGGTGTACCATATGGGAGGGATCATTCAGATCACCGAAGACAATGGCACCGGCCGGGCAGGCTGTGGTACAGGCAGTCTGGTATTCACTTTCTTCTATGCCATCCCTTCCGTCACCATAGGCTCTTTCCCTTGCCAGCTGGTATCGGTGGTAGCAAAAACTGCATTTTTCAACCACCCCCCGCATCCGGGGGGATACATTCGGACTCAGGTATTTTTCCATACCTTCGGGCCATTTGGGATCCCACCAATTAAAATACCGGGCATGGTAGGGGCAGGCCCCCATACAATACCGGCATCCAAAACACCTTGTATAAATCTGGCTGACAATGCCGGTGTCATAGCCGTAATCCGTTGCCGTTGCAGGGCAGACAGAGACACAGGGTGAATGCCCGTGGCCTCCTTTTCCCGAACAATGCTGGCAGGGTCTGGGCATATAGACAACTTGAGTATCAGGAAAGGATTTACCATTGGTCAGCTTATAAACACGCATCCAGGTGATACTATCCTTTTTTCTGGATTCATCCTCCTTAAACGGAACATTATTTTCCGACATGCACGATACCATGCAGGAACCGCATCCCGTGCATTTGTCCAGATCAATAACCATTCCGAACTTATGTGCTTTTTTATCTTGTATCATCAGAACCTCTTAAGATTTTTTAATTTATGCCTTGGAAATTTTGGCTTTAATGCCAAAGGCAGCATCCAGTCCTGAACCCGACTCGACGACCGGGCCTATCAGATCGTTCACATTCACACCTTTGTTTGAAACAAATTTATTATCAAAGGTATGACCAAGACCTCTTACCATCCCGATGACACCCGGCATAATCCCTTCATTAAAACTGACCTTCACCCGGGCTTCCCCCACAGGGGTCGTCAAGATTGCGTCACCGTAGTCTTTAAGTCCCTTGGCTGTCGCAGGATTTATTTCAACGACAATATCCGTTCCGGTCAATACCCTGTCGCAAACCGTTTTAAGGGCAAAGGGGGAAACCGTCAGAGCCGCCCCGGTCAAGTGTATATTGTCGACGGGGATCAGTGTCAGTTCAAACTCTCCCTGGGCCTGGACAGTGGACGGATTGGTGGCAAGAAAGGTGAAATCGACATCAGGCACTCCTTCAGGAGCTCCTTCAGAGATTACGACATGGCCCTCTTCGGACAGAGAACTCCAGTTGTCCCCGGTCACGCTTTCCAGGCACTCGGCATAGCTCTCCCATGCAAAACTCTCGGCAATGGTGCCTTCCAGGGCATTGGCCAAAAGGATTAAGGCATCACCAGGGTCCTTGGTATCAAAAACAGGCTTGATAACCGGCCGCATCAGGCCGATGATCTTCTTTGCAAGCCCTGCTTGGGAGGGGACATCTTCCATCCGCTCAAGAAAAGTGCTGATCGGCAGAATCACATCGGCTTCCATGGCGGTTTCATCCAAAAAGGAAGAGAAGCTGACCACAAAGGGTATTTTCTTAAATGCTTGTCTGACCCGCTCGGGTGCACTCAAAGAATAACAGGGATTTGCATTGTATACAAAAAGTGCATCCACAACCGGTTTCTCGGCAGCATTTATTTTTTCCACAAGGTCATTGACTGAACCGGCCATTTTTTCCTGCCCTGCGCCTAGTTCAGCCACATCATCCATGACGGCTTCCGGAAATGACAGATCGGAAGCCTGGGCCATGATAAAGACACCGCCGGATTTGTTCAAATTGCCCGCCAGACAGTTCAGGGTATGAACCGCGGCAAATTCTTTCAAATTCTGTCCGCTTTCTCCCCTGCCCTTTCCGGGCACGGCAACGGGCCTTTTTGCCTTGGCAAAAAGGCTGGCGATTTTTTCAATCTCACCCGGATTAATACCGCAGGTTTGGGCAACCTTGTCCAGGGAATATTCAATTTGAACCATGGCGGCAAATTTTGCAAAACCGGCCTTGAAATTGGCAGCATCAAAAAGAGTATTTTTAATCATCACAGCGCAGATGCCAAGGGCCAGATCGGCTTCGGTTCCCGGGTTTACAGGTATCCATTTGTCGGCGGTGGCTGCGGTATTGGACAGCCGGGGCTCAACCTGATAGAGAACGCAATGCCGCTCTTTTCTCGAAGCATTGGCCTTAAAGCAATTCACCGGGGATCCCCAACCTTCTATGAGCCCGGCACCGAAGCTTAAAACAAAATCTGAGTTTTCAAGATCAAATCCAAGGGTATTGCCGCTACCGTGCAGGGTTTGGGCGGTCAGCTCCAGATTGGATTCGAGACTTGGCATGGCATACAGGTTGGGAGAACCAAAGGCTGTTAAAAACCGTTGAAAAAGTCCTGTAACCGAGCCTTGGGTCTTGTCTGTTATACAGGCAAGTTTTTGAGGGGCATCGCTTTTTCTGATGTCCGCAAGCTTTCCCGCCGTGTGGGATATCGCCTCTTCCCAGGAAATTGCTTCGAATATATCACCGTTTTTTCTCAGGGGGGTTCTGACCCTGGACGGGTCATACAGGTATTGAAGCCCTGAAATGCCGTGGAGGCATACGCCCCCGTCGTTGACCGGATATCCGCCCAACCCTTCTATTTTAACAGGCCTGCCGGCTATTTTTCTGACGCTGATGCCGCAGTTTCCCGGGCACAGGTTGCAGACCGAACTATCGTAGGATATTTCGCCATCAATTGGAACAGGAGTCCAAGGCCAGTTCTGGGTCCAGATGGAAGAATCATCTGTCAGTTTCAACCCAACCGGGGAAACCACAACACCCGCAACTGCACCAAGGCCCAATCCCAAGAAGCTTCTTCTATCAACTTTCATAAGTGAGTCCTCTATAAAGTTTGAAATTCTTGTGGTGTAGGCCGCTTACTTGTGACACTGGAAACAATAACCTTGATGGCCGGTTTCTTCTTTGTGACACGCTGCGCAGTCATCCATCTTCATACGATCCCAGGAATGTTTTTTAATTCCCCAGATGTTTTTCCCCCAGATATCACGGCTATAACCGGTGATTCTGT
>JAHIVS010000646.1 GCA_018816605.1 Pseudomonadota bacterium | reverse complement strand
GATCCCAATTTTATGACCTTTCTTGGGAAGGATGTTGTATGCAGAAAACAGGTAAGGATTATATGGTGTTCCCCTTGGATTTTGCCTCAATCAAAGAGGCCACATCCTATGTCCGGCTTCTGGACAACCATGTGGGGACGTTCAAGGTCGGCCTTGAGCTTTTTATTGACCAGGGGCCCTCTGTGGTGGCAATGATCCGGGAGTTGAGTCGGGCTAAAATTTTTCTGGATTTAAAGCTCCATGATATTTCAGCCACGGTCAAGCGGGCCATGGGCCGGGTGGCCGAGCTTGGGGTGGATCTGGTCACTGTCCACTGCGCCTCTGCCCCTATGCTTGAAATGGCAGTGGAAGGGGGCAGGGGAAAAACCGGGGTGCTGGGGGTGACCCTTTTGACGGACAACGATGCAGGGATGATTGAAGCAGGGGGCTTTAAGGAAGAATTTGTGAAAGATCCCAATAGGCTGGTCCTTGTCCGGGCCCGTATGGCCAAGGCTGCCGGGTGTGCCGGCGTGGTCTGCTCTGGAGGGGAAGTGGCCGGGATTAAACAGGAATTCGGCAAAAAATTTCTGGCGGTCACACCGGGAATAAGGCCGGAATGGAGCCTGCTTGAAAAGGATGACCAAAAACGGGTGACCACCCCGGCCCAGGCAATACGCCTGGGCAGTGATCTCATTGTCATTGGCCGGCCCATCAGGGATGCGGCCGACCCTGCAGGGGCGGCCCAGCAGGTGATCCGGGAAATTGAGCTCGCCCTGGGGCACTAGGGCCAAAAAAGACCCGGGAAGATTTCATGGTTCTGCCCGGGTCTGGTGGCCGCTATCTTTCCTTGTCCAGTCCAAAGGCGGTGTGCAGGGTTCTGACCGCAAGTTCTGCATATTTTGCCAGGATGACACAGGAGATCCGGATCTCGGAAGTGGAGATCAGGCGGATATTAATATTTTCCGAGGCAAGGGCTTCGAACATGATGGCAGCCACTCCGGAATGGCTTTTCATTCCCAGGCCGATCACCGAGACCTTGGCAATTTCCGTGGCTGTCAGCACTTCTTCGGCCCCGATTTCTCTGGCCACGGTTTCAGATATTTCCAGGGCCCGTTTAAAGTCGTCTTTGGTAACCGTGAAGGTTAGATCTGTTTCTCCGCCGGATCGGGTGTTCTGGATGATCATGTCCACCATGATTTCCGCCTTGGCCAGGGGGCTGAATATTTTGGCAGAGATGCCGGGCTGATCCGGTACCCGTTTCATGGTGATTCTTGCTTCATTCATATCACAGGTAATGCCCGATACGATGGCACTTTCCATATCAGCACTTTCGTTGATGACCATTGTTCCTTCCTCCTCATTGAATGATGACCGGACATGCACGGGCACATTGTATTTTTTGGCAAATTCAACCGATCGGATCTGAAGCACCTTGGCGCCTAAAATAGCCATTTCAAGCATTTCTTCATAGGAAATCCTTGCGATTTTCCTGGCAGCACTACAGATCCTCGGGTCCGTGGTGTAAACCCCGTCGACATCGGTGAAGATTTCACAGACATCGGCCTTCAGGGAAGAGGCAATGGCGACGGCCGAGGTATCGGAACCGCCCCTGCCCAGGGTGGTGATGTTCCCATCATCATCCGTCCCTTGAAACCCCGCCATGACCGCAATGTTCCCATTATCAAGGGCCCTTTGAATATTTTTGCAATCAATGTTCATTATTCTTGCTTTGCCCGCAGACTTGTCCGTGTGGATACCGGCCTGGAACCCCAGAAAGGATTTGGCTTTGTATCCCCTGGATTTAAGGAGTATGGCAAGCAGGGCGGCGGTTGTCTGTTCCCCCGTGGCCAGCAGCACATCCAGTTCTCTTTTGTCCGGGTTTTCTGATGCCTGTCGTGCAAGGGCGATCAGATTGTCGGTGACACCTGCCATGGCAGAGAGCACAACCACCACCTGATCTCCTTTGTCGTAGGCTTTTTGTACCCGGTCGGCAACCTTGGCGATACGGTCAATATCTGCCACGGAAGTACCGCCGTATTTTTGTACTCTTAAGGCCATAATAACTCCAGAAGTTTAGTAGGTTAAAATTTATAAAAACAATTTGCTTACCAGATTTATACCGGTATGTCCAGAGGGAGAAAGGGATATAATTCGGTTGTAATCTGCATCAAACTCGAAGTTTATTTCAAGGTCAAACTTAAACTGCACCTCTTCCAGGAATCCGGGCCATTCCACCACAATGACGGCATCGGGTCCTGCAAGGTCGTCAAACCCGATATATTCGAGCTCATCTGCACTGCCAAGCCGGTAAAGGTCCAGATGGCAGAGGCGAATCTTCCCGGCCGGGTATTCATTGATAATGGTATAGGTGGGGCTGGTAATATAATAGTCCTCCCCAACGCCCAGGCCCTTTGCCAGTCCCTGGACCAGGGTGGTTTTGCCCGATCCCAGATCTCCTTTCAGGGCAATGGAAAAGGGGCTTATAATGGCCCGGCCGATTTGTCTGCCCAGATCCAGGGTCTGCTCAGATGTCAGGGATATGATTTTTTTCATGGTAACAGGCCATGGAGGATGGCGGGAATGATGGGAATCATGTCCGAGGCCGGAAATCCGAACCGGGTCTTGCCTGCCAAGAAATCTCCGCAAAGGCCGTGGATGAAAACGCCTGCCATGGCCGCCGCCTCAGCAGGGAGCCCCTGGGCGATAAATCCGGCAATCATGCCGGTGAGCACATCCCCCATGCCGCCTGCGGCCATGCCGGGGTTCCCCGCAGGGCAGATAAAGGTTTTTCCGTCGGGGCAGCAGACAAGGGTTTGGGCACCTTTCAGGACCAGGACGCTTTTATGCTCCCTGGCAAACCGGGTGCCGATTCCCAGCCGGTCGGCCTGGATTTCGGCGGTTTTTTTCCCGATCAGTCTTGCCATTTCCCCCGGATGGGGGGTTAAGACCGTGGGGGCCTTTCTGGAGTCGAGGATGTCCAGGTGGCCGGCCAGGCTGTTGAGGCCGTCGGCATCAATGACCAGGGGGATCTGTGTCTGTTGCACCAGGTCTCTGACCAGGGCTTTTGTCGAGGATTCTGTTCCAAGTCCGGGTCCCAGTGCCATTGCCTGTTTGTTCTCTAAAAGAATTTGTATGGGGGCCAAGGCCTCCCTGGACAGAAATCCGTCCGGGGTTTGGGGAAGGGGCAGGGTCATGGGTTCGATGACCAGAGATTCAATGACAGGATTCAGCTTTCGGGCTATGCCCAGGGTGACAAGGCCTGTCCCGCTTCGCATGGCGGCATTGGCGCAAAGGGCAGCTGCCCCTGTTTTTCCCGGGGACCCGGCAATGACCAACAGGTGGCCAAAGCTGCCCTTGTGACTTTGGGGGTTCCTGGGCGGAAAAAGAGGGGCAATATCCTTGGGTTCCATCAAAAAGAGCCTGGGATCTTCCTGCTTTACAATGAAACCGGGGATGCCGATGTCGATAACTTCAAGATCCCCTGTATGCAGGTTGCCGGGATAAAAAATATGGCCGGCCTTGGCAAAGGCAAAGGTGGCGGTGGCAGTTGCGTTTACGGCCACGCCGCAGACCTGGCCTGTGTCTGCGTTCAATCCCGAGGGGATATCAATGGAGAGAACAGGCTTCCCGGACCCGTTCAATAGATCAATCACCGTTTTAAATAAGCCCCGGACATCGGTGTTCAGCCCAGTGCCGAAAATGGCATCCACAAATATGTCCTGGTGAACAAGCCGGGCTTTGTGACGGGCAAGGCCTGCCCCATCCGGGATTGCAATGAGCGCCGACCCCGGCCTGTGGGGCATCAGTT
>JAHIVS010000645.1 GCA_018816605.1 Pseudomonadota bacterium | reverse complement strand
GGGACCAAAATCATGGGGACCATGGCCTCCACCATTTTAAGAGATGAGGTGGGTATGTCAAAATTCATGGAAATTGACTCCCAAAACCCGGAAAACCCCAAACAGATCACCCATCAAACACTAAACCTTTAACCTAGGCCCTTTAATTTAGAACCCTTAACATCAAACCTGTAAAAGGGAGAAACACCCGTCGAAACGAATGCGCTTAAAATATTGGTGATCGAGGCCTTGGATACGGTGAGATCTCGACTTGCGACCCTCCTGTCGGCAAAGGGATTCACGGTTCATTGTTTTGACACCTCATCTGCCGGCCTCGCAGCGCTTGCGGAATCGAGCGCCTCTCCCTATGCACTCATCATTTCAAGCTATGCCATGCCGAAAATGAAAGGGGATCAAATCCTGTTAAAAGCCAGGGAAACTTCCCCGTCCACCCTTCGTATTCTCATGGCAGATACGGCATATATTGAAACCATGATCGCAGCCGTCAATACCGCCCAGATCCATTCATGCCTCACCCTTGACTTTGATGACCATGACCTCATCGTCCAGGTGGAAGATTGCTGTCAGCAATATCTTTCGGTCCTGAAACTCAAAAACCTGCAAAAGATCACCCAGCGCCAGAACAGACAATTATTTCAGATTGCCAGCAATTTCAGAAAACAGGAAGCCTCCGATCTTCTCCAGATGGAAAATCGCCAGAAACAGATCCGAATTCTTGAATCAAAACTCAACATCGAAAAAGGGGCGGTCAATCCGGACAAAATTCCGTCACTCAAAGAAATCCTGGAGGCAAAATCCGTTGAATTTTCTTTCCAGGGATTTGGTGCCCAATTTTTAAAGATGAAAGATCAGGTCAAGCAGATCCTTGAAACCGCCGCCCTTCGTCATTCCATTGAGCTTACGCCTTTGTATTACAGAGATGTCGTATATCGGTCCGGCCAGGAAAATCCATTGACCGACCTTTCCAGAAAGCTGATACCCGCCATCCAGATGCTGATCCACCAGAGCCAGGCGGCCGGAATGAACCTGTTTGGAAAACAATTCCAGCAATACCTGGATAAACACCTCCAAATCACCCTTTCCAAGGACAGGTCCAAGGCAAGTATCGGGATCAAACGCATGGAACCGAAGGTTTTAGATCTGACCATCATCAAATATTATTTATTCTACCACCATATTACCCATGGCATTTTAGATGACATCGCCATCAAATCCTGGCTCTCATCGGCCACCCAGGAAAGCCCCCCTTTTGTCATTGCCAAGGGAGTTAATCCAGTCCCTTCGGAAGATACTGTCATCACGTACCATTTCCCCACTGATTTTCGCCACGCCGGCAAGGTGGATGAGGATGGCAGCATCAATTTCAGGGACAGGGGAGAAATCCCCTTTGTGGAGCAAAATGCCTTTTTGGCAGCCAGAACTCCATCGAAAAAGGGCACCCCCGGCATGGATGTAACCGGCCAGGAAATCCCGGTGGGAGAGCCCATGGACAGGGCCTTTGAATCAGGCCCCGGAACCCGGCTCTCCGAGGATGGTGACAAAATATATGCCGAAATTGAGGGCCAACCCCATCTGGATGCCATGGGCAAGGTGACCATCTGCCCGGAACTCATCATCAAGGGAGATCTGGGATTTGAAACAGGGGATGTGATCTTTGACGGCAATGTGGTGGTGGAAGGGGTTGTCAAACAAGGCTTCAAAGTAAAAGGCGCCTCCTTGACGGCCAAGGCCATCCAAGGGGCCCAGATTGACCTGACCGGGGACCTGAATGTTTCTTTAGGAATCGTGGACACCCAACTGGTCAATGTAAAAGGGTCGGTCCAGGCCAAATATATCCACAATTCAACGATCAATGCCTTTGGCGATCTCATTGTTCAACGGGAAATCATGGATTCTAAAATCAATCTTTCAGGTGCCTGTATCAATACCGATGGGGTGATCATTGCCTCCCAGATATCGGCCAACATGGGCATAGACGCCGGAAATATCGGAACAGATGCTTCAAGTCCCGCCAAACTGACAGTGGGGGTGGATGAACATACCAACCAACTGGTGGCATCGGTGGAGGGAAAAATGAGGATACATCTTGAGGCCGCAGCTCTCTTGAAAAAAGAGATCTCCACCCTTGAACGAGAGGATGTCGCCCTCCATGGAGAGATATCTCAACATGCCCATGTACAGGACCGGGCCCAGTTGGACTTGCGAAAAATTGAAAGCAAAATAGGCGATCTTAAGGCCTCGGGAAATATGGCAGCCTATCAAAAGGTAAAACAGGTGGCCAAGCAACTCAAAATCGATGCGGCCCAGGCAGAGGAAAAGATCAACCGTGAATTTGAACGGCAGGATGCCATCGGACTGGAAATTTCCCAAAAGCTATCGAGAATCAAACAGCTTGAAAAGCTAAACCAAGGCCTGGCCGACGAAAAGAAGCGGTTATTAGAATTTACGGACAGAAAGAAACCCCTGGCCCAGGTGAAGGTGGGCAAAAAAATCTGTTCAGGCACCCGTGTGTTTGGCCCCAACACCTCCATCACCCTGTACAACCCAGACGCCAGGTGCCGAATTGTGGAGACAAAAAAGAATGCCGAAGAAACCCTTGGATTGGATGTTTATGAGATGAAAATAAGTGCTTACTGACACTTGAACACCCATCAATCCGATTTGCCGGGCAGGGTAATGGTAAAACAGGTGCCCTTTCCGATTTCACTTGTAACCTCAATTATTCCTTTATGCTCTTTTATAATATTGTAAGCGATATTCATGCCAAGTCCGGTCCCCTTGCCCACGGCCTTGGTGGTAAAAAATGGATCAAAAATTTTGGGCAAATTCGCCGGGGATATACCGGAACCAGTATCGGAAATGGCAATTTTCACATCCTGGCCCGTGACATAGGTATGGATGCGGATTTCTCCTTTTTCCGCAATGGCCTGGGCTGCATTGATAAGAATATTCATAAACACCTGGTTCAATTTCTGGGGCCAGGCCGCCACCAGGGGAATATTTCCAAACTCACGTTTCACCGTTGCTTTGTATTTGAGTTCATTGGCCACAACATTCAGAGTGGATTCAAGGCCTTTGTTGATATCCATGAGCATCTGCTTGTCATTTCCGGGGTGGGCGAAATTCTTCAAATCCGCCACAATTTTTCCCACACGGGAGGTGCCGTCAATGCAGTCTTTGAGCAAATCCGGAATATCCTCCTTGAGGTAATCGATTTCAATTTTTTTCTCAAACTGACCGATTTTCTCCAACAAAGCTGTGACCGTTGGGTCCAGACCATCGGCCCCGACCTTACCTAGGGCTGCTGCCATGGCCTGATAATATCCCAGCAGGGTATTATAATCCTTCAAATAGTCGGACAATGCCTCCAGGTTACTGCCCACAAACCCGATGGGGTTATTGATTTCATGGGCCACCCCGGCGGCCAGCTGACCTATGGAAGCCATCTTTTCAGACTGCATGGCCTGGGCCTGGGTCTCTTTTAAATTTTGGAGGGCATCATCCAGACGTT
>JAHIVS010000694.1 GCA_018816605.1 Pseudomonadota bacterium | reverse complement strand
CGTTGATTACATAGAAATGTTTTATAACAGCAACAGGCGGCATTCCTATCTGGGTTATGTCAGCCCAAAAGAATTCGAGAAACTGTGGCTTCTGAAAAAAGCCGCTTAACAAAAGTGTCCATTTTTACTTGACCAGGTCAGTTGATGGCGAATTCGATAAGATCAGCTCCATCAATGTCATCATCTCCGTCGGAATCGTACAACACCTCGGTAAAAATCTTCAGCGTTCTTGTGAACGAACTGATATTGGTTGTATCGGATGAGACGGCAACAAGTACCTTGTAAGGTGCAACACGTATCTCCGGCGGTATGAATTCCATACTGGCCCCGGCCCCTAACAATGTTCCGCCATCGGGAAGTTGCCAGCTATAGATCAAATCACCGCCACATGGATCAGTGGCGAAAATATCGATGCACGATGTGCAGGGATCAGGAATGTACGAAATAAAGGAAACAGAATTAATGGTGGGCATGATCTGGGTTGGGCCGATAATCTCCACATTGTCGATGAACCAGCCGTGGCTTTGGTCAGCACCGTCAACCACATGCCAAAAACCGATTCGAAACTTTTTCCCGACATAACTTGTTAGATCACTATACTTGAGCGTCCAGACCGGAGAGACAGCCGAACTTGTAGCTAAAGTGCTCCAGGCAGACCACTGGTCTAATTCCGCATCCCAAGTGGATATCTGAACTTCACCATGGTCATCGTTATATGAAAACCATTCACGGAATTGAAGATAGACAATTGCCGGAGAACATCCGGTAAGATCAATTGTCGCGCTGACCAGCCTGCTGTCTGTGTTTGCAGGATAGCTCCCGGTTAGGACCGTGCCGGCGCATTGCTCCCCTTCATAACAGGCACCCGGACCGCTGGTAGGCTCTCCAATTTGCCAAACCCCATTGCTGGCCGACCAG
Source organism: Pseudomonadota bacterium (assembly GCA_018816605.1). The sequence goes on along the minus strand of JAHIVS010000694.1, from coordinate 2,557 downwards.
TCGACCCAACCCATTTCAAAGTCAGAAGTGAAGACCGGAGCCTTTTTGATGATCTGAATGTCATCCACGAACCATCCGCTGCCCTGGTCAGCACCGTCAACTAAATGAAAGAAAGCGATGCGGATCGTCTGTCCGCCATAAGCGGTGAGTTCCACATCCTTGATGGACCATCCTCCGGAAGAAATGGAAACTGGGTTTCCGACATTCTCCCAGGAAGACCAGGTTTCTGTTGCCTCATCAAATGTGGACACTTGCACTTGGCCAGAATCATCCGGATAGCTGAACCAATTCCAGAAACGTAAATGAATCTCTTCGTTTTCAGATATTTCTCCTAGGGTTATCGTAGCGCTGACCAGTCTACTGTCTGTGTTTGCTGGATAGCTTCCCCCTAAAACTGTACCGGCACATTGTACCCCTTCATAACAAGAACCCGGACCGCTGGTGGGTTCTCCAATCTGCCATACTCCGTTGCTGGCCGACCAGTCGACCCAACCCATCTCAAAGTCACCAGTGAAGACCGGAGGCTTTTGGATGATTTGAATGTCATCTACGTACCAACCGTAACTCTGGTCAGCCCCGTCAGCTACATGAAAGAAGCCAATGCGGACCGTCTGCCCGGCATATTCGGTGAGATCCACATCCTTGATGGACCATCCGCCGGAGGAACTGGAAACGGAATTTCCAACATTTTCCCAGGCAGACCAGGTTTTTGTTGTTCCATCAAATATGGATACCTGCACTTGGCCAGAATCATCCGGATAGCTGAACCAATTCCAGAAACGTAAATGAATCTCTTCGTTTTCAGATATTTCTCCCAGGGTTATCGTAGCGCTGACCAGTCGGCTGTCTGTGTTTGCTGGATAGCTTCCCCCTAAAACCGTGCCGGCACACTGTACCCCTTCGTAACAAGTACCCGGGCCGCTGGTGGGTTCTCCAATCTGCCATACGCCGTTGCTGGCAGACCAGTCGACCCAACCATCCTCAAAGTCGCCAGTGAAGAAAGGTACTTTTTTGATAATTTGAATGTCATCTATGTACCAGCCGTAACTCTGGTCAGCCCCGTCAGCTACATGACGGAAGGCAATGCGGATCGTCTGTCCGGCATACGCCGTGAGTTCCACATCCTTGAGGGACCACCCTCCGGAAGAACTGGAAACTGAATTTCCTTCAACGGTCCAAGTTTCAATCCATGTGTTCGTTGTTTCATCTTTAACCGAAATCTGAACTTGGCCATAATCATCGGGATAGCTGAACCAATTCCAGAAACGTAAATGAATTTCTTCGCTTCCCTCTACTTCCGGGAGCGTAACCCCCTGGTCCCAAGGGGCATAAAAGGGACCAAAAAGACGACTGTCCGTATTAGGGGGGTAATAACCGCCTAAAATTGTCCCGGCGCATTGCATGCCACCATGCGCGGCCCCCGGTCCGCTGGTGGGAACCCCGATTTCCCAGACCCCATTCTCGGCAAACCAATTTTGCGTTGTTCCTTCGAAATTTTCTTCAAAAATAATCAAGTCAAAGGCAGAAGCAGGAATGATTCTCCAGCACATAGCAAGTACAAGCATGAACACACATTGCAACATTGTCTTTTTTTTCATTTTTCCCTCCAAAATTTCTTGTTGGACTTGATTTTTTTGCAGGATAGCTGCTTGATTCATCCCCAAGAAAATTCGATATCAGGATTAGTAATATGAACCGTCCATGATTTTTGAAATGAGGTATTGACCGCTGCATTTTCTGTGGGGCAAAGAGAGGTTTATGGGGCATCATCCTGACATCGTAACAAAAAGGCATAAAAAAAGCCGAGCTTGCCCTTCAAAATCAGGCAACCCGGCTAACTTGTAGAAAGTCCCGTAGTTTTCTGCCCCCATCTCACAATGGGTTTAGCTTTATCTTGTCAATAATGAATAATAATTCATTATAGTATACTCCTAAACAATGCAAGGGAAAAATGAAAACTGTTTGAAGGTTCCTCGGCATACTGCTGGCTGATTGGTATGGGCCGGAAGAATCGGAAATAAAACGGCCCGATGTCGTAAGCCGATTTTTCCATCTGACCTCATGGTCTTCCGGGGGCACTCTGCTGCCCCCCGGAACCCCAAAACTACAGAAGTCTTGTACCCGCAAGTTTCCTGGCCTGCGCAATCGTCCACGTAAATTTTTGTAGGGACGGTATGCGAACCGCCCCTACGCGTCCGGTTTCCGAAACACGAAGCTGTCCAAGAAAATCTTCCCCATGCCTGTACGGCATAAGGTGCCGCAATCAGGGCTTCTTATTCTGCCGAAAGAATGCTTTGCAGCAATTCATTTTTTTGGTATTGCCAGAGAAATGGATTTTTTGCGAGTCCAGCAAGGCAATGATGTTTCAATAGTCCCTGCCGCTCCCATATGACATTTGCTTGATAGAACACTCATGATCACCGATTTTCGCGGGAGTCATAACCGACACAGCCACTAACGTTTGCCATTGCCATGTCAACTGAACCGCAAGGTCAAATTTGTACCATCGAGCCAGGGAAGTTCCTGCGGCAAATTCTGCCAGGCGACGGCTCGAAGG
>JAHIVS010000644.1 GCA_018816605.1 Pseudomonadota bacterium | reverse complement strand
TTTCACATATCCCCCCAGGGGAATGGCAGAGACACAATACTCGGTCCGTCCGATTTTCTTTTTGAAAAGTTTGGGACCAAATCCCAGGGAGAAGACATCGACTCCGACCCTGCACAGCCGGGCGGCCAAAAAATGTCCCAATTCGTGGCAAAAAACAAGAATACCGATTACAACAACAAATGCAACAGCAGAGTGCCCCATTTAAACCCTCACTTTTATATCAGAGATTTGGCTTTTTCCCTCGCCCATCCATCGGCTTCAATAATACCTGAAAGATCAGGATTGTCAATGCGGGTGTGAATCCCCATGGTGTTGGAAATAATTTCAAAAATACCCAGAAAGCCGATCCGCTTATCAAGAAACGCCTGTACCGCAACCTCATTGGCTGCATTCAAAACAGCTGGCAGGGTTCCTCTTTTTTTGCAGGCTTCAAAGGCAAAGGTCAGGGAGGGAAACTTATGAACATCAGGTCGATCAAAGGTCAGGGAGCCAATGGCTGCAAAATCAGGAAACGCCATTTCCAGGTCAAGACGGCCGGGCTGGGACAGGGCATAGGCAATGGCGGCTTTCATATCCGGTACCCCCATCTGAGCCAGAACGATACCATCCTTAAATCCCACCATTGAATGGACAATGCTCTGGGGATGTACGAGCACTTCAATCTGGTCCTGGGAAATGCCGAACAAATGAACCGCCTCAATAACTTCAAGGCCTTTGTTCATAAGGGTGGCTGAATCTATGGTAATTTTATAACCCATCTCCCAGGTGGGATGGTTCAGGGCATCTTCAAGGGTAATGTCCTTAAATGCCTCAAATGGACGATTTCTAAAGGGCCCGCCCGAAGCGGTCAGAAATATCCGCTTAAAATCACGGGTCCGGTTGCCCTTCAGGCATTGAAAAATAGCCGAATGCTCACTGTCCACGGGCAGAATCTCCACGCCATTCTCCCGGGCCTTTTCCATGACAATATCTCCTGCCATGACAAGGGTCTCCTTGTTGGCCAGGGCGATCTGTTTTTTTGCCTCTATGGCGGCAAGGGCGGGTTTCAATCCGGCAGCCCCCACCATGGCCAGCAAAACCATGTCAGCGGTTTCCCAGGCAGCCGCCGCCACATACCCTTCTTCCCCGTATAAAATAGCGGGCTTGAATTTACCCTTCAAAGACCTTGAAAGTTCCATGGCCTTTGTCTCGTCAAATACAGCCACCATTTCCGGTTCAAATTCTTCAATCTGGCAAACCAAGAGCGATAGGTTATTGGCCGCGGTCAGGGCCTTGACGGTGAACCTGTCCGGGTAGCGCCTGACGATATCCATGGCAGTTCTACCGATGGAGCCCGTTGATCCAAGCACTGAAAGGTGCTTCATATCAAAAACACCAAATAAACAAAGAGAACGGGAATGGCCAGCAAAAGTCCATCAATCCGGTCCAGCATGCCCCCGTGCCCCGGCAGTATGCGCCCGGAATCCTTGATGTTGGACGCCCGCTTCATGGCCGACTCGAACAGGTCCCCGATCTGACCTGCCACTGCAATCAGAAATGAGCAGGGCAAGGCGTGAAATGCCAGGGAAAAATTGTCAAAAAATGCAAAAGAAAAAACAAAACCGGCAACCATGGAAGTGAGGATTCCGCCCACGGAACCCTCAATGGTTTTATTGGGACTGATATTGGGAGCCAGTTTATGCTTCCCGAAAAAGGTTCCGGTATAAAAGGCACCGGTATCATTGGCAAAAATAACAATCAACAGCCAAATGATCCAGAAGATCCCGCCTTCCATTTCTTTGAGAAAAACCAGCAGAGAAAGGGAAACCGGGATATAGACAATCCCCAGTACCTGTTTGGATATGATGTCAAAAACAAAGGCGTCCAGGGGAAACCGGGCAAGCACATAGACGGCCATGGCCAGCAGGTTCAGGGCAAGGACCAGGAACAGCACCTGCCAGGATCCCAGCCAGGCTGCCATGACAAGCGCCAATGAAGCAGCATAGGAAATTAATTTAAGACAAGGGGAGGCCCCGCCGCCATCCTGCTTGCAAATAATCCTTAAATATTCCCGGATTGCAAATATGGCCACCATTGATACCAGAGCGGCCAAAAGAAGGGTACTGCCTTTTATAAGAATCCATAAGACAAGGGGGCCAAGTATTATTGCGGTGAGCCATCGTTTGAGGTGCTGCATTTTACTTTACCGAAACGTCGGTCCCTTTCTTGAAAGTTTATTAAAATTTCAATAAATTCTTCTCTTGTAAAATCCGGCCACAGGGTATCTGTAATAAAAAGTTCCGAATAGGCCGCCTGCCACATCATAAAATTACTAAGCCTGAATTCTCCGCTGGTTCTGATAATCAGATCCGGGTCTGGCATCTGCCGCGTATAGAGATGGTCTGAAATCATTTCTTCCGTTATCTCATGGGGCTGAATCCGGCCGGCTTTTATTTCACGGGCCAAAGCCTGCACCCCGGCACAAATTTCCTGGCGGCTGCCGTAACTCAAGGCAAGGTTCAGGGCCATGCCCTGATTGCTCTGGGTCATGCCCACGGTTTTCATTGCCTCTTCCCGGATATCTTCGGGCAGTTTTTCCATCTGCCCCAATATATTCAGCCGGACCCCCCGGGCCATCAGCTCATCCCTTTCAGATATCAGAAATCGCTTTAACAAAACCATCAGGGCCTTGACTTCGACCTGGGGTCTGGCCCAGTTTTCAGTGGAAAATGCATATAAGGTGAGCATTCCAATGCCAAGCTCTCTTGCGGCAGTGACAATGGAACGAACGGTCTTTGAACCTTTTTCATGACCTTTAATCCGGTTCATCAGCCGTTTTTTTGCCCAGCGGCCGTTGCCATCCATGATAATGGCAACATGGGCAGGAAGTTTTTCTGGATTAAGACGCAGGTCCTGTCCTGTATCAGACTTCAAGAATTTCCTTTTCTTTGGCTGCAAAAATATCGTCTAATGTTTTGGTATACAGATCGGTCAAGTCCTGCACCTGTTTTTGCGCCTTAAAACTGTCATCTTCGGAAATATCCCCCTCTTTCTGAAGATCCTTGAGCATTTCGTTGGAATCCCTTCTGATATTCCGGACAGCAACTTTATACTCTTCACAAATTTTGGATGCACTTTTGGCAATTTCTTTTCTTCGGTCTTCTGTCAGGGGGGGAATGGAAATCCGAATCAGTTTTCCGTCATTGGATGGGGTCAATCCGATATTTGCCTTTAGAATGGCTTTTTCAACCTCGTTGATAACGCTCACATCCCAGGGTTTTACCGTGATCAACCGGCTTTCAGGAATGGAAACAGTGGCCATCTGGGGAAGGGGTGTCTGTGTCCCGTAATAATCGACTCTCACGCCGTCAAGCATTGACTGGGAGGCTCTTCCCGTGCGCACCTTTGTCAGTTCTTTCTCAAAAGCCTTTTGAGATTTCCCCATCCTGTCTTTGGTTTCTTCGAGCACTTCACTTATCATAACAATACATCCTAAATAATGGTTGACACCTGTCTGCAGGAACTATCACCAGAGAAAAAAATCTTCCCCTTAACCGATACCAGTTCCTGCCACCCGTCTATTTATTATATATCCGGGTGCCAATATCCTCACCAAGGACAGCTTTAAAGATATTGTCGGCTTGGTGAAGATCAAACACCTGTAGGGGCAGGTCATGCTCCATTGCAAGGGATATGGCAGTCATATCCATCACATGCAATTGTTTTTCAATGATCCGCATATAGGACAGCTCATTAAATCGAACTGCATCATCATGAACCATAGGGTCCTTGTCATAGACGCCATCCACCTGGGTTGCTTTAAAAAGGATCTGGGCCCGGGTTTCATGGCCCCGCAACACGGCAGCCGTATCTGTTGTAAAATAAGGATTCCCGGTACCGGCGGCAAAAACAACCACCCGGCCTTTTTCAAGATGCCGAATGGCTTTTCTCAGAATAAAGGGCTCGGCAATCTTATCCATTGCAATGGCAGACTGAACCCGTGTGGGAACACCGCATTTTTCCAATGCATCACAAAGGGCAAGACTGTTGATAACGGTTGCCAGCATTCCCATATTATCCGCCGAGGTCCGGTCCATACCGGCAGAACTGCCTGCAACACCCCTGAAAATATTCCCGCCGCCGACCACCACAGAGATTTCCACGCCAAGGCGATAGACCTTGGCAATCTCCTCTGCCACGTAATGAATCATTTCCGGGGTAATGCCGAAGCCCTGATTCCCCATCAGGGCTTCACCACTCAGTTTAATCAGAATCCTTTTAAACTCAGGCTTTCTCTCCAAGATTTACTCTCCTATTTGGAAACGTACAAATCTTTTAATCTGAATATTTTCACCGATTTGGGCAATGGTTTCTTTAAGGACATCTGTAATGGTTTTCTGGGGGTCTTTGACATATTGCTGACTCATGAGGCAGACATCTTTGTAAAATTTTTCAATCTTACCGTCCACAATCTTGTCAATCATATTTTCCGGTTTGCCCTCTTCCAGCATCTGGGCCCGAAAAATCTCTCTTTCCTTTGCAATAACAGCCGGATCCACATCTTCCGGGTTCAAACCAGCGGGATTGGCCGCTGCAATATGCATGGCGATGTTTTTCACAAAGGTTTCGAAATTCTCTGTTTTTGCCACAAAATCAGACTCGCAATTCACTTCAACAAGCACACCCAGTTTTGAACCGGTATGGATATAAGAATGGATAAGGCCTTCGGAAGTGGAACGTCCTGCCCGTTTTGCTGCCTTGGCAAGACCTTTTTTTCTCAGAAGATCCACTGCTGTTTCATAATCACCCTCTGCTTCGGCTAGAACCCGTTTACAGTCCATAATGCCAGAGCCGGTCGCTTCGCGAAGCTCCTTAACCATTGCTGCGGAAATTTCCACCATTTTATTTTGCTCCTTATTGTCTTTATTCAGTCACTTCTTCCGTGGTATCTATTGTTTCTTCAACCGGTGCGGTTTTTCTGATAATTTTTTCAACCACAGGACCGTCTGATCCATCGGAAACCATTTCAATACCGACTTTTACGTCACTTGTTTCTGCCGGACGGCCTTCTGCTTCTCCCTTATCTGATTCGGCATTCTGCCGTTCCTGATAAATCTGATGCCCTTCAATGGTGGCATCGGCGATACGGGAAGCAAACAAACGGATGGATCTGATGGCATCGTCATTTCCGGGAATCACAAAATCAATATCATCGGGGTCACAATTGGTATCAACAACGGCAACGATGGGTATCCCGAGACGTTTGCCCTCTTTAACGGCAATGGCTTCATTTTTGGGATCAATGATAAAGATGGCGCCGGGCAGGCGTTTCATGTTGCTGATGCCGCCGATGGCAAACTCAAGTTTTTCTTTATCCTTGAGCATTTTGGCCTGTTCTTTTTTGGGATAATTTTCAAGGGATCCGTCATTTTCAATGGAATTCAAAAAATGAAACCGGGTAATATTGTTCTTAATGGTCTGGAAGTTGGTAAGCATACCGCCCAGCCATCTGTTCTCTACATAAAAAGATTCCGAACGATTGGCTTCTTCATAAATGGCTTCGGACGCCTGTTTTTTGGTGCCGACAAAAAGGATATCCTTGCCTTCTGCGGCCACGCCCTTTATAAAATCATGGGCTTTTTTGTACAACTTTACCGTCTGCTGAAGATCCACAATGTAAATACCGTTTCTTGCACCAAAGATATATTTTTTCATCTTCGGATTCCACCGTTTTGTCTGATGTCCGAAATGAACACCTGCTTCCAAAAGTTCTCTAATTGTAATATAAGCCATCTGTTCTCCAAATTAATTAATGGTTTTGTTGCCTTCACCCACTTCATCCCCAAAAATCGACTCGTTTAAAAGCACCGGATTTCAGGTCCATGGATGTGCGTTTTTATTCATTCTAGCAAAATCCCAATGTATATATCAAATACGCCTAGGATAATCAATTCATTTTTTTAACCTTTGCCAAACGGGTGTGGCCTGCCAGGTCTTTTATAAATTCAATGGTTTCATATTCGACAAAGGCGCTCGCAATGGATGCCACTTGTTCTGCCTGATCATACCCCATCTCGATCAGAACCTGCCCCCCCGGCACCAGGTGATGCCGTGCATTCTCCAGAATAGTGCGAATGGAATCAAGCCCGTCAGCCCCTCCGTCCAATGCAAGGAGGGGTTCGTGGGTTTTAATTTCAGGGGCCAGCCCTTGTATGTCTTTTGTGGGAATATACGGCGGGTTGGACACAATCAAATCAAAAATCGCCTGCTTCTTAACGGCGCAAAACCAGTCTCCCTGGAAAAAACGGATGGGGGTTTCAGATAGGATGGCCGCATTCTCGATTGCCGAGGCCAGGGCAACAACGGAAAGGTCGCAACCAAAATAGACATGTCCCTGGCAGGCCTTGGCCAGGGACACCACAATCGCCCCGGACCCAACCCCCAGCTCCAATATCTTTTTTGCCCCGGACGGCCCTGTGCACGGACCCAGCAGGTCAATGGCGGTTTCAACCAGGATCTCTGTGTCCGGCCTGGGGATCAACACCCCCTGGTTCACTTGAAAACTGGATTCGTAAAACCCCTTTTCTCCTGTGATATACGCCACCGGTTCCCTGGCAATTCGCCTTTTAATCAGGGCCCTGTACCGGGCAAGTTCTTTTTTTTCCAGGGGCCTGTCATGTTGAAGATAAAGATCCAGGCGTTGAATGCCCAGGCTGAAGCCAAGGAGAATCTCGGCGGTCAGCCTGGGACTGTCTACACAATGCTGTGTAAAATAGGATTCCGTCCAGGCAAGAATCTTGATGATGGTCCAGTCAATCACCGTCCCTACTAACCCATATCTTTTAGCGACTGGGCCTGGTTAAAGGTTTTAAGCTCATCGATAATGCCCTGGATATCCCCCTCCATAATCGTGTCCAGCCTGTAAAGGGTGAGTCCGATCCGGTGATCGGTCATCCGGCCCTGGGGGAAGTTATAGGTTCTGATTCTGCCGCTCCGGTCCCCTGAACCCACCTGGCCTTTCCTGTCGGCAGCTCTTTTTTCCTCTTCTTCCCTGGTTTTTGCATCCAGAACACGGGCCTTGAGAACCCCCATGGCCTTTTCCTTGTTCTTGTGCTGGGACTTTTCATCCTGGCAGGTCGCCACGATTCCCGTGGGAAGATGGGTGATTCTGACAGCAGAATCCGTGGTGTTGACCGACTGGCCGCCAGGGCCTGACGCCCTGAACACATCCACCTTGATATCGGATGGGTTTATGTCAATTTCAATATCCTCGGCCTCGCACAGGACGGCAACCGTTACGGCAGAGGTATGAACCCGCCCCTGGGTTTCGGTTTCCGGAACCCGCTGTACCCGGTGGGTGCCGCTCTCATATTTAAAACTGGAATAGGCCCCTTTCCCCCGGATAAGGGATACCACTTCCTTGAATCCGCCGGAACTGGAATTTGTTTTTTCAATAATTTCCATTTTCCAGGATTTTGATTCGACATACCGTGAATACATCCTGAAAAGATCCCCGGCAAAAAGACCGGCTTCTTCTCCGCCCGTCCCCGCCCGGATTTCCAGGAGAACATTTTTTTCATCCCTGGGATCCTTGGGCATTAACAGGAGATTGATCTGGGCGGTCAGCTCAGCAATCTGCTCCTCAAGGCTGGGAATCTCTTCCTTGGCCATACTGCGGATATCCGGATCATCATCCCGTAAAAACTCTTTTGCCTCTTTGAGTTCGCCCAAAAGCCCTTCATAAACCCTGAACACCGGAACAATTTTATTGAGTTCGCCATGTTCTTTCAGGTACTCCTGGTATTTTTTCTGATCCGCCAGGACGCTGGGGTCACTCAAGAGATGTTCAAGTTTCACAAACCGCTCTTCAATGCCTTTTAATTTATCAATCATAGTATATCAATCACATTTACAAACACAAAAGGGGCGCTTGTAAAGAAGCCCCCTTTATTTGATTTCCCGGATTATGGCCTTTAAACGAGTTTTGCTGCTTCAAATCCTGCATATTTCTTTTTAAAGCGGTCAATCCTGCCGGCAGAGTCAACCAGTTTTTGTTTTCCGGTAAAAAACGGGTGGCACTGGGAACAAATTTCAACCTTGATATCTTCTTTTGTGGATCCCACATCAAAGGTTGCACCGCAGGCACAGGAAGCCATTGTTTTTGTGTATTGGGGATGTATTTCTTTTTTCATTTTCTGCAAAACTCCTTACCAACCCTGAATATTCGGGTCTTTATTAAAATAATATCGATACTGTCCTATCCATTCTTATGAATTCATCAAATCAAGGAACTCTGCATTATCCTTTGTTCCTTTCATTTTTTCAAGTAAAAACTGCATACTATCAACAGAATTCAAACTTGACAACAATTTTCTTAAAATCCAGACCCGATTCAAAACCGAAGGCTCCAGCAGCAATTCTTCCTTCCGGGTGCCGGACTTGTTTATATCAATGGCCGGATAAATCCTTTTGTCCGCAAGTTTTCTGTCCAGAACCAGCTCCAGATTACCGGTTCCCTTAAATTCTTCAAAAATAACTTCATCCATGCGACTGCCGGTATCAACCAGGGCTGTGGCAATAATGGTCAGGCTGCCGCCGTCTTCAATGTTCCGGGCAGCGCCGAAAAAACGCTTGGGCCGGTCAAGGGCATTGGAATCCACTCCGCCCGAAAGAATTTTGCCCGATGGGGGCATCACCGAGTTGTATGCACGGGCAAGCCGTGTAATACTGTCCAGAAGAATTACCACATCATGGCCCTGTTCCACTATTCTTTTGGCTTTTTCAATCACCATTTCCGCCACCTGCACATGGCGCTCGGCAGGTTCATCAAAGGTGGAACTCACCACTTCCGCGTTCACGGAACGGGCCATGTCGGTCACTTCTTCCGGCCGCTCGTCAATGAGAACGATCATGGGGATAATGTCCTTGTGCGCCTTGATCATGGAGTTGGCAATATTCTGGAGCAGCATGGTCTTGCCTGCCTTGGGCGGCGACACGATCAATCCCCTCTGGCCGAACCCAATGGGACACATCATATCAAGAACGCGCATGGAATAATTATCCGACGCATCCTCAAGCATCATCTTACGCTCGGGATAAAGGGGCAAAAGGTTGTCAAACAATATGGTTTCTGCTGCAAGCTCCGGATTCTGGAAATTCACAGCCTCCACTTTCAGCAGGGCAAAATATCGCTCGGAATCTTTCGGCTGGCGCACCTGCCCCGAGACCGTGTCCCCGGTTCTCAGGTTAAACCGCCGGATCTGGGAGGGAGAGACATAGATATCATCGGGCCCGGGAAGATAATTATATCCGGCAGCCCTTAAAAAACCAAATCCATCCGGAAGGATTTCAAGGGTCCCCTCACCATAGACCTGACCGCTTTCTTCAATATTGGCCTGGAGCAAAGCAAAGATCAAATCTTGTTTCTTAAGGCCGCCAAAACCTTGAATTTTATACTCTTTTGCAAGCTTTGACAGTTCACTAATCTTCATCTTATTGAGGTCTACAAGATTCATTCAATCTCCCGGTTCTTTAGTCATTTGGTTTGGTTTAGGATTTGGTTTCTTTGGAATTGCTTTCTTAAGGGATACCTTTTTGATTTTGATAATCTGGAAGTCTAAGTGTTTGTGGAAAAAATAGAAAATAGACAGATGATCGAAATTTTTAGAAGTACACCTGATAATTAAGATATTATTTTTTTATTGTCAAGAATTCTTTTTTAATTGTGGTGTAAAAATTTTCAACGGATTCAAAGAGTTCACCCGGGTTTCCATTATTTTTAATCACATAATCCGCCTGTTGCATTTTTTTTTCCTGGGCCATCTGAAGATCCAGGATCTTTCCCGCACTGGCAATAGAGACCGTGTCCCTTTCGGAGATCCTTTCCAGCAATCGTTCACGGGATGCCACGACAACCAGGGTCAGGTCAAACTTATTCTCCATGCCCAGCTCAAACAAAAGCGGAACCTCCACGGCACAGGCAGGTTCTTTGTCATAAACGGCCGTCTTCATCTGCAAAACCATCTGTTCTGCGATAAGGGGATGGAGCAGCGCCTCAAGTTGTTTTCGCAATTCAGGCCGGCTGACCACAAGATTTCGCATCATTTCCCTGTCAAGTGTTTGGTCCTGTTTGACCACACTGGGGCCGAACAAGGCCTTCACCCCCCCATAGGCTTTTTGTCCGGGTGCAACCACCTGGCGGGCAATCTGGTCACAATCTATGGTCACAAGGCCCAGGGTTTTGAATCCCTGGCAGACCAGACTTTTGCCCGATCCTGCCGACCCTGTAACCCCTATCCGCAAAATATTCATTTGCCGCTTAAGGTCCTGTTATTGTGTTTGTTTCATTGGGGATATGCTTCATAGACATTGACTTATAATACACTGGTGTGCTATTTTTCAAGCCCGTTTTAAATTTTTTTTTTAATTGCAACAAAAAGGAAAAACACGTGGAAAGAACACTCTCTATCATCAAACCCGATGGGGTTAAAAAAAACATCATCGGTGAAGTCATCAAACGCTTTGAAACTGCCGGCATTAAAATTGCCGCGATGAAAATGCTCCATCTGTCCAAACCCCAGGCCCAGGGATTTTATGCAGTTCACAGGGAACGGCCTTTTTTTGACAGCCTTACCGATTTCATGACATCAGGCCCCATTGTGGTAATGGTTCTTGAAGGAGATGGGGTGATTGCCAAAAATAGAAAGCTCATGGGAGCTACCAATTTCAAAGATGCAGAAGAAGGCACCATTCGAAAAGATTTTGCAACCGACATTGAAAAAAATGTGGTGCATGGATCCGATGCCGTCGAAACAGCAGCATTTGAGATCGGCTACTTTTTTAACGGCCTTGAAATCCAGGCCAGATAACCCAGACCCGGTTCTGATCCGGAGAATGAAACAACCATGAAGATGCATGAAGCGAGAGAGAACAATCCCTTCATGTTCTTCATGGCAACCTGGCCCACCCCCCTGGCATCAGGGAATCAGCAGATCAAAACCCGTTGCATTGTCTTTTTTTCTCACACCGGTTGAATCCAGAAGCTCATGCACAATAACCTCCATTACCTGCCACACCCGGACCCCATTTCGCCCACACCCCGCCACCGTTGAAAACCCCCGGCCACAGGCCATGTGCAAATGCAGTACTGGTTTTCCGCCTTCATCGGGAAACAAGGTGCCGGTGCCACACACTTCATGGACATTGTCCAAGATCCGGGTTTTCGGCACAATCTTTGATACGCGGCCCTGTTCAGGTCCTACCACAAGGGTGCTGCCGGCATCCGCCCCGCCCAGAATAATCATGGAAGCTGCAAGGATCCCTTGTTCCATGGCAAAGGCTTCAATGGCCTCATGGACCACATCACCATCTTCAAGGCGAACAACAAAAATCCGCCCAGGTTTGGCCAATGAATATTTCATGTTTCTCTCATTGTGTTAAAAAGTTATTCATATTCCCGGGTGTATACCCGTCAAGGTCAAAGGCAACATAGCTAAACCCGATTTGTTTCAACCCCCGGGATACCCTCTGGCGCATATCCTTTTGGGCCAGGGTCAAAATCTGCCCCGGCTCCATTTCAATCCGGGCCATGGTACCATGGCACCGGACCCGGACATTGCCAAAGCCAAGTTCCCGCAAAAAAGCCTCCCCCTGGGCGATCATCCCAAGCTTCTCCCGGGTAATCGGTTCATGGTAGGGAATTCGGGTGGCCAGACAGGACTGGGATGCTAGATCCCAGGTTGCAAGTCCCATTTGTCGCGAACAGGCCCTGATTTCTTGTTTTGAAAACCCGGCATCCGCCAGGGGCGCAACAAATCCCAACTCTTTTGCCGCCGCAAGCCCGGGTCGGAAATCACCCAGATCATCTGTATTAACGGCGTGGAGGAACCTGTCTATTCCATGGTGAATCGCTGTTTTTCGAACCAATGAAAAAATGTGGCCCTTGCAAAAATAACATCTTTCGGGGGTATTTTGCACCACTTCATTTTTTTCCAGAATATCCAGGTCCAGACAAATATGCGCCACCCCCAGAGAGTTGGCCAGTTTTCGGGCAAGCGCTTTTTCCGCCCTGGTGAAAAACGGGGAAGATACGGTGATGGCCAGAACTTTTTCAAGGCCAGCCCGGCTTGCCAGGGCCAAAAGAAAGGTAGAATCCACCCCGCCTGAAAATGCCAGGGCAACCCTTTTCATTCCTTTTAACCCATCTTCCAGAACCCTGCGTTTATCCGTGCATTCCGGTGTAATTTCCTTAATGCTCATATATCTCAAATCTCGTTTTTGAATCGGTCAAGGCATCAATCCTCTCCTGAAACGCCCTCCGGCCTTCACTTATCAACCATTTTGACCAGTCTTCAATTTGTTCCCACCTGGAAATGATCAGATACTCATCCGGGACATCCACCCGGCGCAGGGTATCAGCCCCTAGATACCCCTTCTGCTCCTTGGCAAGTTCAACCAGCTCCTGGTAGAGATTTTCCAGAAGCTCCCCGTTGCCGCATGTTACCTTTCTTTTGATCAATACGGTTACAGCCATACCCTTTCTCCTGGTAAAACAGCATTTTAAAATCGATTCCCAAACTTGAGCAATCCTGGCACTCTTCCGAGCCCAATATTTCCTTGGGCCGGGGTAAAAGCCATCTTTATCCCATCTTCTTCTGATCGAAAACCTATCATATTTCATGGGCAATTACCAAAGATTCAGCCAAATTTATTCTTGACTCACTTCCGGGTTTGATGTATATACCCAGACGTTAAATATGCTGGGTGATCGTCCAACGGCAGGACTACGGACTCTGACTCCGTCAATTAAGGTTCAAATCCTTATCACCCAGCCACTTTAACAGCATCAGGTTTTCAGCTTTTTGGCTGAAAGCCTTTTTTGCTTTCAGGGGGGTGTTGTCCATCATCTGTCCATCATTTTAATTTTATGTAATGTGATATTTTGTGAAAAAGGTACTTACAGGGGAGCACGTACATCCCGATGAGGCTCGGGTTCATGTATTTGAGTACTGTAATCGACTGGTATAGCCGCTACATTCTTTCATGGGAGCTGTCGAACTCATTGGACGCTCGTTGTAGCTAAGGCTATATGTCTATTTCGACTACTATAATTGCGACCGGAAGCATTCTACTCTGGACAAGCAAACCCTAGCTGAGGTACTCATGAAAGGCACAGTCAAAAAGGAGGTTCATAAGGAATTGTGATCAAAGATGCCTCCAGCGGCCCTGTTGGGTGTATGTTCCGCGTTAAGGCGCGGGGATTTAACGCATTAAAGACAGAAACATGGCGCTCAGGTTGCTTCCCAACATTGCCCACCATGGTGTTATGAAAGAACAAGAGGAATTTATCATAAAAGTATCCAAGGCAGCAGAAAAACGGGCGACTTGTAGGTCGCCTATATCACGAAACAATAGAGCGCAGTTTCCACTTAAGAAATCCCGTTTCGTGGTTTAAGATTGGAGATAGGCGCAAACAGCTAAAAATCCAACGACAACGTTGCATCTATATACATAGTGCACTTTTTTATATAAGTTCAATTTCCATAAGTGCATTACCTGTTTTTAAAATTAGAAGGTTCTGGAGGAATGATGCTTTTTGAGCGATACAACTTCACTTGCTGTCTTGAAACCGATGCAGCACTTCCCTGCTACAAAGGATCAACTTTCCGCGGGGTGTTCGGTCGGGCCTTGAAAAAAGTGGTCTGCGCCTTAAAACAGCAGGAATGCGGAACCTGCCTGCTCAAAGCGACCTGTGTCTATTCACGGGTTTTTGAGATCCCTGTTTCAGCCAATGCAAAAGATGTTCGCATGGCCGCACCGCCGCATCCGTTTGTGATAGAACCCCCGCTGACCCCGGACACCCTTTTCCCGGCAGGTTCGTCTTTTGATTTTTCCCTGTTGCTGATGGGAGAGGCAAACACCTGGCTTCCTTATTTTATATATGCGTTTGAGCAGATGGGCAGAATCGGTATCGGGAAAAAATTAAATGGAAAACGGGGACAATTTCAGCTTGAAAATGTCTCTTGTACTGGGTTATCCATCTATTCATCCGCGGATCACAAACTCACAAAAACCGGCCCAATGAACAGGCTGGATCTGAACGCTTCTCCAAAACCAGGGGACACGGATCTTTGTCTCAGGCTGACCCTGGAAACCCCCCTTCGTCTGAAATTCGACAACAGGCTTCAGGCGGATCTGCCCTTTCATCTCCTCGTCAGATCCATGCTCCGAAGAATCTCTTCCCTCATGAATGCCTATGGAGATGGGGAACCTGCTCTGGATTATACCGGTCTTGTCAAAAAAGCGGAAACCGTCAAAACAATTGCCGGAAATCTTTCCTGGTTTGACTGGCAGCGCTATTCCTTCCGCCAGGATGAAAAAATGCTCATGGGCGGCATGACCGGTTCCGTGACCTATGAAGGCCCTATCGGGGAATACCTGCCCCTGATGGAATTCTGCGAACAGGTCCACCTGGGTAAACAGACCACATTCGGGCTAGGAAAAATAAAAGCAGAGATCATTGCATGAAAAATATTCTTCTGGCCGTCACCGGGATGACGCCCCAGGTGATCACGGAAACCCTCTATGCGCTTCATCAGAACAATCAGGCCGTGGATGAGATCCATATCATCACCACCCGGAACGGCAAAGAAAAAATCTATTCCCAGTTGATCGGCGGCCCGCAAGGTCATTTTTACAGATATCTTGAGGAATACGGGTTTGAAAAGAACCGGATACTGTTTGACCATTCCCGGGTGCACGGGGTCACGGATGAATACGGCAATGAGCTTGAGGATATTGTATCTGCACATGACAATGAAAGATTGCTGGCCAGGTGCCTGGATCTGGCATTTCAATTGACCTTAGCAAAAAACACAGCAATTTTCTTTTCCGTTGCCGGCGGCAGAAAAACCATGAGTTCCTGCCTGACCCTGGCGGCCCAGCTCTATGGCCGTCCCCAGGACCGTCTCTATCATGTCCTGGTCACACCGGAATTTGAATCCAACCGGGATTTTTTCTACCCGCCCCGGATATCCCGCAAGATAGAGCTGCATGACCCAAAGGGACTGCCCTATTACAAGGAAACCCGGTTTGCCCGGGTCACCCTGGTCCCCATCCCCTTTATCTCCATCAGAGGTCAGCTTTCATCCGACCAGCTTCAGGAGCCAAAAGATCCGGCAACATTGATGCTGTCTCTCATCAAGGAAGAAGACCCCTGCCTGACGGTCAACCTGCCTTTGGGAAAGATTTCCTTCAAAACCCTTGAACTGGATCTGATGCCGTCCCACATGGCGCTTTACGCGTTTTTCGCCATGCAGAAAAAACAATGCCCAAAGAAAACCGACACCTGCGCCGGCTGCCATGACTGTTTTATGGACATATCTGCCCTGGATGAAAACCGGGATGCCATTTCTACATTGTACCAGAAACTCTGCGGCACAAGGCCCATAACGGAAATGAGCACCACCGGCATTGCCGGTGCCGGTCTGACCACGGAAAATTTCCGGTCCCTGAGAAGCAAAATCAATAAAGCCCTGCTCGTCGCTTTCGGCCCCCATGCAGCCGGTGAACT
>JAHIVS010000084.1 GCA_018816605.1 Pseudomonadota bacterium | reverse complement strand
CTCCTTGATCAAGGAGGGGAGGTAAGGGGTGGTCCTAGTCAATCGGTTCAAAATTGCTCTTATCCACTTGGCATACCGGGCAGACCCAATCGTCCGGTATTTTTTCGAACGGGGTCCCCGGCTCAATGCCCGAATCGGGATCGCCCAAGACCGGGTCGTAGATGTAATCGCAGACCACGCAGCGGTATTTTTTCATGGTTTTCCTTTCTATCTTTACTTATGATCTTACAGTTCCCTCTCCTAATGCTTTAGGAGAGGGGCAGGGGTGAGGTCACAACCTCTCGCCCTTGACCGTGATGGTTTCCACCGTGATAGGCATCTTCTTGTTAGAATCCTTCAGGGCCTGACGCACCATTCGCAGCAGCCCCTGGCAGCATGGCACCTCCATGATGGCGACGGTGATTGACTTGATGTCGTTCTGCCTGAAGATCTCCGTTAGTTTTTCCAGGTACGGCTCGGTGCGGTCCAGCTTGGGGCAGGCGATGACCAGCGACCTCCCGGCCAATAAGGTGTTGTGAAAATCAGCGTACGAGAAGGGCACACAGGAAGCGGCTATCAGCAGATCGGCATTCTTAAAGAACGAAGCGTTGACCGGAACCAAATGCAGTTGAATGGGCCAATGGGCCAGTTGAGAGTTTACGGTTACTCTGCTTGAAGTTGCCGCGGCTGGCTTTTGCTGTCGCACCTGCGAGCCTGGACAGGCGCAGGCCTGAGAATTATTTGATTTATCCCGTTGTAGGGGCGATTCGCGAATCGCCCCTACAATATTTTCATCAAATCCCTCGGCCTCCCGTTCGATAATTTTGATTGCATCCTGCGGGCAATGCCCCAGACAGGCCCCCAGCCCGTCGCAATACTTATCGCTGACCAGCTTGGCCTTGCCATCCACGATCTTCAGCGCGCCCTCCACGCAGTTGGGGATGCATTGACCGCAGCCATTGCATTTATCCTGGTCTATCTGGACGATCTTGCGTTTCATGTTTTTCATTTCCGTAGGGATCAAATAAAGGTTGAAAGTCTGGCCAAGTTCAATTTATCATCCAGATCCTTCTGCAATTTCGTGAGAGCAGGATATATCGGGCATACATGATGCCGGCAGCGCCCCTGGTTCATGCAGACGCTGACAGACAGAGCGCCGTCCACCGCCGCGAAGATGTCTTTGACCAGTATTCTGTTTGCCGGTTTGCCCAAAAAAAGCCCGCCGGCTTTCCCCCGCCTGGTAGTCAATAGGCCAGCCTTGGCCAGCTGCTGGGCGATCTTGGACATGAAGGCCGGAGTGGTCTTTAAATGTTTGGCCAGCGCCGAGGCCGCCAGGGGCCGGTCTTTTTCCTGCCTGGCCAGGATGATCATGGCCTGCAGGGCATATTCGTTTCGTTTGGTGATCAGCATAATAATTTTTATATATATGACTAATTTAGTCCTATTATACATTAAAAAAAGGAACCTGTCAAGTTTTATCTTGATATATGCTTGTGAAATATTAAAATCGTTCCAGGCTATATCGCAGCCAGCACCACCTTAAGCTTATCCCTTATCTGCGAAGCCTCCCCTAAAAGCGATGGGCTGTCTATGGCCCTGACCCCGGCCACCGGATCCACTATCGACACTTCGATCTTCTCGGGGGAGACCTCATCCACCACCACATTACAGGGCAGCAATAGGCCAACCTTGGCCTCCTTCTGAAGAACCTTATAGGTGAAAGGCGCGTTGCATATCCCCAGTATCAGATATTTGCGAAAATCCATGTTCAGCTTGGTTTTGAATGTCTCCTGCATGTCCAGCTGGGTCACAATGCTGAATCCCTCTTTTTGGAGATTGAAGGTTATCCTGTGCAACGCCTTGTCGAAGGGTGCGCTTATCGTTTTACTCATGTAGTAGCTCACGATACATCCTCACTTTAAAATATATATTGGGTTATATTTATTCTGCCCCGTACCATTGATGTCAAGGGGAATTCGGTTTTTCAACCTCTCCCAGAAGGTTCCTCGCCTCTTTCAACTTCAATTCCAAGTTCAGCTCTTGGTATATTTCCCCGCTTTCTTTCAAAAATCGGCCCGCTCCCGGTTTAAATGAACTGGCAGATACCCGATTTTGCCGTCAATGATTTTCTGCGCCCACAAAACTCTGAGTTTATATTTTCTTTTATCCTTTATCTCGAATATCCTTTCGCTATATCCAATGATTTTCTTCGCACGAGATCTCCTTCAATATATTGTCGGAAATTAATATGGCCATGGCCTAAGGATGTCCGTATAAATCATTGTAATACAAGCTATCTCCCCTGTCAATTTTAAAATAAAAAAAGTGCATATTTCTATGCACAAGTGTTTTATAACAACTGAACAGTATTCAAAGAAGTTAAATCAAAAGATTTTAGATAGGCTCTGTGATTCCTTAACGCTCTTTTATATTTTTTTGCATTATCTTCATCAGTAAAATAACGGGTATTAATATAAAATGGATTAATCATTACACCACCATAGCCATCACTAGT
>JAHIVS010000643.1 GCA_018816605.1 Pseudomonadota bacterium | reverse complement strand
TGAGACCTTCCTATTGGCAGGGCTGGCATTCCGACAATGCCCACAAACCCCAGACCAATAATATCACCAATACCGATGATCCTGAACTGGACGCGCTGATTGATCGATACAGGGCCAGTTTGGATGAACAGGAGCGTATCAGGCTCTCCCTTGAGATTCAGAGGAATATCCATGAAATAGGCGCCTATGTGCCGACCTTTATGGTGCCCTATGTGAGAACCGGTTTCTGGCGGTGGCTTGTGCTGCCGGAATTCCACGGAACCCGAATGTCCGAAGGCCTGTTTGATCCCTTCTCTTCAACGGCGGGAGGACTTTTCTGGATGGATAAAAATATCCGGGAGCAAACCCTTGAAGCCATGAAAAAAGGGACCCGGTTTGAATCCAAAATCATCGTGGATGAGCAATTTAAATTCAATGCTGCCAATTAATTCAGGAAACCCAATGAACCGGAACATCCGTGAGGAACAGGAAAAAATGATATTAAGAGTGGAAAATCTGGTGGTGGCCTTTGATACGGATCAGGGCTGCGTCCATGCCGTGGATGACATCAGTTTTTCTCTGGAGCAGGGCAGTGTTTTGGGAATTGCAGGGGAATCGGGCTGCGGAAAATCCGTCACGGCCTTAAGTATTCTCCGCCTGCTTCCCAAGCCGGTGTCCCGCATTGTTTCAGGAAAAATCTGGTTTCGGGACCAGAATCTTCTAGAACTTCCCATTGATCATCTGCACAAAATCCGGGGCAAAAAAATAGCCATGATCTTTCAGGAACCCATGACGGCACTGAACCCGGTTCATGCCGTGGGCCGGCAGCTTGTGGAGGTCTATCAGCTTCATTTTCCCGGCATGACCATGGGTGCCATGGAGCGCTCTGCCGTTCACATGCTTGAGCGGGTCGGTATTCCGGACCCTGCCCGGGTAATGAAAAAATATCCCCATCAATTGTCCGGGGGGATGCGCCAGCGGGTCATGATTGCCATGGCCCTTGCCTGTGAGCCCGACATTCTCATTGCCGATGAACCCACCACAGCCCTTGATGTGACCGTCCAGGCCCAGATTCTGGATCTGATCAGAGAACTTCAGGTTTCCATGTCCGTTATTCTCATTACCCATGATTTGGGGGTTATTGCTGAAAACTGCGACCATGTAGTGGTGATGTATGCAGGACGGGTTGCTGAAACAGCGGGCGTGGCGGATTTGTTCAAAAACCCGTTGCACCCCTATACAAAAGGGTTGCTAACCTCCATTCCTTCCCGTGCGAAAGAAGCGAAAACCATTTTACCCACCATAAAAGGGAGTGTACCCTCCCTGCTGGGCATGCCCAAGGGGTGTCGATTCGCAGATCGGTGTCCGCAGGTTGAGGAAATCTGCCAAAAGGTTTCCCCCGGGGAACGATCCGTGGGCTACCGGCAGACCGCTGCCTGTCATTTGGTTTAAGTACTCAATTTTTAGAAAAAATGATAAATTTGAAAAAAATGCTTGATTTTTAGAACAAAGCTAATAATATACAAAAAAAGTCAATAGAAGAAGGGCTTTTCAGTTTCGTTCTAAAGGCTATACCCATTTGTTGAAGTGGCAGGACCTGAGGTTTGAAACTACAATTATTCACCCAAAGTAAGGAGATCGTCACGATGGCAAATGGGATTGTAAAATGGTTTAATGATTCAAAAGGTTATGGATTTATCGAGCAGGAAAATGGGCCGGATGTATTTGTTCATCATTCAGGCATCAATGCAACTGGTTTTAAATCCTTGAGCGAAGGAGATCGTGTTACATTTGATGTTGAAGACGGTCAGAAAGGACCGGCTGCGGTTAATGTAACCGTTCAATAAGTTTCCTGTATACCTAAATTAAAAAGAAGGGGGTCATCACATGGCATTGTGATGACCCTTTCTTTTTAACGAAACCGGCTGATGGCAAAGGGCGTGATATCAATATCCGGAGTCTTGTCGAAGACCATGTCTGTAACGATTTTTCCGGTCCCCGTGGCAAGGGTCAGCCCGAGCATGCCGTGGCCTGTTGCGATGATCAAATTCTCCTGCGAGGCAGACCGGTCTATGATGGGCATATCGTCATAGGTCATGGGTCTCAGGCCTGTCCATTCTTCAATGACCGGGTGTCCGGTTGGGTCTTTCATGTATTGACCGGCGCCATTGACCAGCTTTGCAAGCCGTTTGGGATTCAAGGTGGTGCTGAACCCTGAAAATTCCATGGTACCGCCCAGGCGATAGCCGCTTTCCCAGGGGGTGACCACCATGCTTTTTTCGTAAAGCACACAGGGCATTTGCGGACATATTCCGGGTCGCTCCATGGTGATGCTATAGCCTTTTCCAGGCTGAACCGGCAGGTCGAGGCCCAATTGCTTCGCCGTCCGGGAAGCCCATGCGCCCGTGGCCATGACAAAAGCGTCTGCCGCAAATTTCCCCCGTATGGTATTCACCTTTGTGATGGTATTGCCGTGGATTTCAAAATCAAGCATCCCTGCGTGCTCTTCAATGATGAGCCCTTTTTTTGTCAAATGTTTTCGCCAGGAAGCCATGAGCA
The DNA here is from genome assembly GCA_018816605.1 of Pseudomonadota bacterium. Next base: position 516 of record JAHIVS010000643.1, on the reverse strand, counting down.
GGTCCGGTCGCAAATGCCAGTCAATTTCACTATACCAGCCGCCGGCAATCCCCGGTTTAAGGGCTGGTTCCATTTCCAGTATCCGGTCACGCTCAAGCAGTTTGTAGCTCATGCCATAGGGTTCAAGAAGGGCGTTCTTTTTCTTCAGGCTGTCCAGGTTTTTGGGGTCATTGCAGACGGTTAAAAGCCCTTTTTTTTCAAAATCGCAGTCCAGGTCTTCCAGAGCCAACAGCTGTTCAAACAGGTCAATGGAGTAACGGAGAATTGTGGATTTTTCTGCGGCAATCCGCTGCATGGTGTGAGGGCGGCATTTGGCTGCAAATTTCAACAGCCAGATCAGAAGTCCAGGGTCCAGGGCGGGTTTGATATAAAGGGGGGAAGTGCCGCAAAGGGCCCGGACCATTTCGTGGCCCACAGTGCCCGGCGAGCACAGGGGAATGATATCAGAAAAATAGAGCAGACCGCAGTTGCCGTGGGAAGCGCCGTGGCCAACCCTGTCCTTTTCAATGATTCTGA
>JAHIVS010000642.1 GCA_018816605.1 Pseudomonadota bacterium | reverse complement strand
TAATCCTTGCCCCCGGTCTCGCCTACCATGCGGGGATAGGATTTATAACCGGCGATATTTTCCCCTGTTTTCTGCCACAAGCTCTGGAAAACACGGGTGGAACCGGTAAAATGGATACCGGCCAGATCTTTGTGGTCCAGCAGGATATTACCGGTGGTGGAACCTTTGCCCGGGATAAAATTGATCACCCCGTCGGGCAGGCCAGCTTCCTTGAATATCTCCATGAGATAAAAGCCTGAAAGCACTGCCGTGGAAGAGGGTTTCCAGACAATGGTATTGCCCATCATGGCAGGTGCTGTGCAGAGATTCCCGGCAATGGCCGTGAAATTAAAGGGGGTCAGGGCAAAGACAAAGCCTTCCAGGGGCCGATATTCCGTTCGGTTCCAGATTCCTCGATCGGAAACGGGTTGGGTGCCGTAAATCTGTTCCATAAACCCCACATTGAACCTTAAAAAATCCACCAATTCACAAGTGGCGTCAATTTCGGCCTGGAATGCATTCTTGGACTGATTGAGCATGGTGGCCGCGTTGATCTTATAGGTATATTTTTGGGAGATCAGGTCTGCGGCCTTGAGAAAGATGGATGCCCGGTCCTGCCAGTCCATGGCTTCCCAGGCGGGTTTGGCAGCAAGAGCGGCATCAATGGCCAAATGAATTTGCCTGTCCGAGGCTTTGCTGAAAGTGCCCAGGATATGCCCATGGTCATGGGGGCAGCGGGCAACTCCGGTATCCTTGGTATGGATCTTCTGCCCGTTGATGATCAAGGGGATTTCCATGGTGATCTCCATCTGCCGGGTCAGTTCCCGGTCCAGATGTTCCCTTTCCAGACTTCCCGGTAAAAAGGTCTTGATGGGCTCATTATAGGCTAACGGTAATTTAAATATGCTGTTGTTCATTGGGTTTCTCCATTGTTTTTTCAACTATTTAGCTGATGTCAAATTCTATGCCCTGGGCCAGGGGAAGTTCACGGCCCCAGTTAATTGTGTTGGTCTGGCGTCTCATGTAAACCTTCCAGGCATCGGACCCGGATTCCCGGCCCCCGCCGGTCTCTTTTTCTCCACCAAAGGCCCCGCCAATCTCAGCCCCGGAAGTCCCGATATTGACGTTGGCAATGCCGCAGTCAGATCCTTTATGGGATAAAAACTGCTCCTGGGCGTACATGGACCCGGTAAAGATGGCGCTGGAAAGCCCCTGGGGAACATCATTGTGCAGTTCAATGGCCTGGTCCAGGCTGTCGTAGTCAATGATATAGAGAATGGGGGCAAAGGTCTCCTGCTGGACAATGGGGTAATCATTTTTGACCGCCACAATGGCCGGGGTCACATAGAACCCTGTTTCAAGGCCTTTCACAATGGCAGGCCCGCCGCCATAGAGAATTTGACCCCCCTGTTCCCGGGCCGCCGTAAGGGCCTGGTCCATGTCTGCCACAGCACCTGCATCAATCAGGGGTCCCATCAGGGTTTTTTCGTCCATGGGGTTGCCGATCCGGACCTGTTTATAGGCATCAATGAGCCGGGCGACAAACTCTTGTCTTACCGAGGACTGAACAATGATCCTTCGTGTGGAGGTGCATCGCTGACCGGCAGTGCCCACCGCCCCGAACAGGGTGGCCTGGATCGCCATGTCCATGTCGGCATCTTCGGTCACGATGATGGCGTTGTTCCCCCCCAGTTCCAGGAGGGTGCGTCCCAGCCGCTCGCCCACAATGGCCCCCACCCGTTTGCCCATGGCCGTGCTGCCCGTGGCGGAAATCAAAGGAATTCTGGGATCATTGAGCATGGGCATTCCCACATCCTCCCGGCTTCCGATGATCAGGTTAAACACCCCGTCCGCCCCGAATTTGTCCACCACCGGTGCAATGATGTTCTGGATGGCAATGGCGGTCAAGGGGGTTTTGGAGCTGGGCTTAAACAGGCAGACATCCCCGCAAACCGCTGCCACCAAAGCATTCCACGCCCAGACCGCACAAGGAAAATTAAAGGCGGTGATGATTCCCACCACCCCCAGGGGGTGCCATTGTTCATACATCCTATGCAGGGGGCGTTCACTGTGCATGGTGAGCCCATAGAGCTGCCGGCTCAAGCCCACGGCAAAATCAGCGATATCAATCATCTCCTGGACTTCACCCATTCCTTCTGCCTTAATCTTCCCGTTTTCAAGGGCGATCAAGGTGCCCAGGGCCTCTTTTTTTTCCCGCAATTGATTCCCGATTTCCCGAACCATCTCCCCCCGTTTGGGTGCTGGCATCATTTTAAAGGAGGCAAATGTTGTGGTGGCCTTTTCCATGAGGATTTCATAGGCCGATGTCTCTGCAAGTGCAATCTTTGCAATGGGCTGACCGTCTATGGGAGAGTAGCTGACAAGCTTTCGGCCGTTGGTTTTGATCCAACCGTTGGTGCCACCGGTTGTGGCACCCTGATTCACCGCCTCTATACCCAGATTATGCAGAATTTCATCTATTTTTTTCTTTTCCATGGGGCTCCTTTTATTCTATCTATTCGTTATTAATTAATTTAGTTAGCTCTTGTAATATAATCCCGTGGAGAATAAAGTAAAATTCATAATATTTCTAATTATCATGAATACTATTCATATATAAGGAACCCATGGACCTCTACCACCTGAAAACATTTTTTTTTCTGGCAAAGGTAAAAAGTTTCACCAAAGCTGCCAGCCTT
>JAHIVS010000641.1 GCA_018816605.1 Pseudomonadota bacterium | reverse complement strand
TGAACTGATAAAAGGATTTTCCACCACAGAGGAAACCCTGGGCATTGCCAGAGCCTTTGTTGAAAAAATCAAAAAAACATCCATTGAAGTGAAAGAGGCACCGGGATTTGCTGTAAACCGTATTCTTGTCCCCATGCTCAATGAAGCTGTTTTTGTCTTTGCCGAAGGCATTGCCAGCGCCAAGGATATTGATGACGGCATGATGCTGGGAGCCAACCACCCCATCGGCCCCCTTGCACTGTTGGACCTGGTGGGCCTGGATACCATTCTCCTTGTCATAGAAGGGTTTCACAGGGAGCTTGGAGAGGATAAATATCGCCCGGCACCCTTGCTCAGAAAAATGGTCAGAGCAGGCCATCTTGGCAGGAAAAGCGGCAAAGGATTTTACGATTATACCAAATAAAAAATAATTTTTGGAGGCAGACATGGCGCAGGTTGTTGCAGATAGAAGGGATGTGGATTTTGTTCTTCACGAACAATTAAAAATAGAAAATTTAAGCCGGCATGAACGGTTTGCTGATTTCAGCAGAAAAACCATTGACCTTGTGGTTTCTGAAGCACGAAATCTTGCGATCAAAGAGTTGCTGTCCTGCCAGAAAGAAGCTGACGAGCAGGGATGTACCTTTGAAAACGGGACCGTGACCGTACCTGAATCCTTTCACAGGGTCCATGAGCTGTTCAGGCAGGGTGAATGGATTGCCATGTGTGATGATCCCAAATGGGGCGGGCAGGGCATGCCATCCACCGTGGCTCTGGCTGCCAACAATTATTTCAATGGTGCTAACTATCCGTTTATGCTGCATACTATTTTAAGCCACGGGGCAGGAAAACTTGTGGAATGCTTTGGTACGGACAAACAAAAAGAGCTGTTTCTTAAAAAGATGTACACGGGTATCTGGGGCGGGTCCATGCTTCTGACTGAACCTGAGGCAGGGTCTGATTTAGGGCTCTTGACAACAAAGGCTGTTAAAAACGATGACGGCACCTATTCCATTGTCGGCAATAAAATTTTTATTTCATCCGGTGAGAACGACCTTGTGGAAAACATCATTCACCCGGTACTGGCAAGAATAGAAGGTGCGCCAAGAGGAATAGCCGGTATTTCATTGTTTCTGGTTCCCAAAATCCGGGTAAATGATGACGGCAGTATGGGTGAATTTAATGATGTGGTCTGCACCGGGATAGAGGAAAAAATGGGGATACACGGCAGCCCGACCTGTTCCATGGCACTGGGGGGAAAGGGGCTTTGCCGCGGCACCCTTCTGGGTCAGGAAAACCGTGGCATGCGCGCCATGTTTGTCATGATGAATGAGGCCCGTCTACATGTCGGGATGCAGGGTTTTTCATGTGCATCCGCATCCTATCTGAATGCCTTGAACTATGCCAGAGAAAGGGTTCAGGGAAAATCTCTCACCGCAACAACAAAGGATGCCCCTTCTGTTCCCCTTATTTCGCACCCGGATATCCGGCGGATTCTTTTAACCATGAAATCCTATTCCGAAGGCATGCGAAGCACTCTTTTTTATGTCGGGCTCCTGGAAGACATGGTCAGGATCAGCGATACGAAGGAAGACCGGATAAAATACCAGGGCCTTATTGATGTTCTGATCCCGGTGGCCAAAGGATATATTACCGACAGGGCCTTTGAAATGTGCAGTCACGGGGTACAGGTGTTCGGCGGTTACGGATTTACCAAAGAATATCCCCAGGAACAGCTCCTAAGGGACTGCAAAATCACCCAGATCTATGAAGGCACCAACGGCATCCAGGCCATGGACCTTCTGGGGAGAAAACTTTCCCTTAACAAGGGTCAGTCTTTTAAAGACCTTTTAGACGAAGTCGGCAAAACCATAGAAACAACAAAGCAAATAAAAGAACTTGAACAAATTGCCCTATCTCTTGAAAAGACCGTTCTTCAGCTCAAACAAGTGGCCCAAACCCTTGGGGAAGCCGTAAGATCTGAAAATATATTGAATGCCTATGCCAATGCCCATCCTTTCCTGGATGTGACCGGCGATGTCATCATGGCATGGATGCTGTTGTGGCGGGCAGTTGTGGCGGTTCAAAAACTTGAAGAAAAGCCCAAAAAAAAAGACCTTGAGTTTTACGACGGCCAGTTGAAAAGCGCCCGGTTTTTCATCAATACCGTACTGCCGGTTACCAGGGGAAAAATGGATGCAATTCTTTTTTCTGACACAGCGGTTGTCGATATTTCAGAAGCTGCCTTTGGCGGTAAATAAAAGGGATAAAGATCCGATTGATAAATGATGCAGATAATAAAAACAATAAAAAAGGAGGCAGTTTATGTTGAATCTTGTTAGTGTATTTGAGCATAGCGCAAAGGAATTTCCAGGGAAAAAAGCCATTATCTTTGGTGACAAGAGTTTTACCTTTGCCCAGGTTAGCGCAATGGTGAATAAAATTGCCAATGCCTTAAAGCAGAAAGGAATACAAAAAGGGGACAAAGTAGCCTTAAGCTGCCTGAATCTTCCCTATTTCCCCATGATTTATTACGCCATCTTAAAGACAGGTGCTGTGGTCGTTCCGTTAAATGTCCTTTTAAAGGGAAGGGAGATTGCCTACCATTTAAAAGACAGTGAAGCCAAAGCCTATTTCTGTTTCCAGGGAACGCCGGAACTTCCCATGGCCGAAGAGGGCTTTAACGGGTTTAACCAGGTGGATACCTGCGAACTCTTTTGTGTGATTACCGCGGATCAGGAAGCGCCCTCACCCATTGAAGGC
>JAHIVS010000640.1 GCA_018816605.1 Pseudomonadota bacterium | reverse complement strand
CATTATCTGGAATCCCTCTGTCAATGGCACCGGGAAATGGTTCTGGAGCAATCCGCTAGTTGCCCAGGCGGCAGGGACCCTGGTCTCAAATACGATGACCAACTCCGCAGGCACAGCCGTCGCCACCACGGCGGCCACCACCATTATTCGAAATGCAGAAGAGCTGTCCATGGTTGCAGCAAATATAAAATTGCGGTATGACGGCACGAGCTGGGATTGGAATGATGCCGTAAAGGCGGCTGATTTTACCAATACCTTTACTTTTGCCAGCTCAAATGATCCTTCCATGAAAGTTGTATCAGCAGGTTCCGAGGGGGCTCTTGCAACAACAGGAACCCCGAAATTGTTCTGGACGGGAACCGCCTGGTCGCTTTCGTCGGCAGGTCCGGCGGTAACCACTGCGCTAATCGGCAATGCCAACCTGGATATCCATAGTTCCAGCAGCTCTTCAACCGCCATCTTTGATATCTGGTACAACGATTCAGCCGGAGCATCCACCATTCAATATACCTTTGGGTCCAACGTGACAACCGCTGCCGGACAATCCATTGCCTTTGTTATGGATCCGACGCCCAAGGCGGAATACTCTGCCGCGGTTCTGGCCACGTCCGCATCCGGACTCCAGGCCTTTAATATTGATTTCAACGGGGATAAGATCAACGATATTACCTTCATTCCGACGGCAGGTGCAGCGGCCGTGGCAATAGGGAATGGCTATAATTTCACATTCAACGTGCGGCCGGATGTCCCGCCGGCAGAATACGCAAAAGCCACCTTAAAAGGAGATCAGACCCAGGTTCTTATTGACCTTGACGGGTCGGGAAATGAATCGGACAAGGATGATATCCGATTTGTATTTGATGATCCCTTAAAATTCGGGACCAGCACCCATCCGTATACCGACCGGAGCGAAATAGACTTTGACATCCTGGGCTCTACCGCCTGGACCCAAACGGGTAAAAACGATATAGAACAAACCGGGTATTATAGTTTTGTGGCCGATTTTCTGGGAGGCGATTACGGGAGCACCCGAACGGCCATACAGCTTGATTTCGGCACCCGGTATACCGGGACAAATTTTGAAAATGATTCCCTGTCCACCACCCAATACGCAAAGTCCTCGTCCACGGTGTTTCAGGATGCAAACGGCTATTCAGCCGGGGATCTCCAGGGGGTTGACGTGGCATCGGATGGTGTTCTCACCGGGATCTATTCCAACGGGCAGCTGATTCCCCTTTTCAGGGTCGGCCTGGCCAAATTTTTAAACAACTTTGGATTGAGAAATGCGGGCGGGAACCTGTTCAGTGAAACCCGTGAAAGCGGCGGCGCCATCACCAATAAGCCCGGGGAAAACGGTCTGGGCACCATCTCGCCCAATTCCCTTGAAATGTCCAATGTTGATATCTCCGAAGAATTTGTCGCCCTGATTACCAATCAGCGGGGGTTCCAGGCAAATTCCAAGACAATCACCACGGTGGATGATATGATGTCCACGGTTATCCAGATGAAACGGTAATCCATGACAGATCTGTAAGCCGTTGTCAAAATCATGACAAAAGTCAGGCTTGTCTGACGCTTTTTTTAAAACAATCCCGGGAGAGAAGACTTAAGTTTTCTTTCCCGGGATTGTTTCTTTCCATAAAATATTTTGCAAATTTTTCTTACAACCCCTATAATTGCTGTCAAGTCCTGGTCTTTCCGGTGATACCCGGTAAAAAGAAGTCAGGCCTGGCATAGGGATTGCTACCCCATATATCAGGTATGTTTCAAGTTCAAATAACCAAGTGCAACAGGTGGGAGATATTTTGACTGAAGACCTGCTAGAAGAAATGGATGGCGACACGGAAGAGGGCCCTCTGGGAAAAAAAAGAGTTCAATCCCAGGCGCCAGTGGAAAAAAAATCATTTGTACAACGGCTTTCGGGGGTTAAGAAAAAACAGCTTTCCATTCTGGTGGCAGGTGTTGCCATGGTGGGAATGCTTGCAGGGGGCGCCTTTTTCTTCTTTGGGAGAACAGCAGAAGAGGGTTCCGGCCCCGGCACCCAAGTTGTGGAAAAAACCGATCAGGCCGGGCCTGATAAATCGGAAAATTCGGATGTAACAGGTGACGCTTTTTTTGAAGATATCGTTGCCCTGGAGCACTTTGTGCGTATCCCGCTGAAGGGAAACTCTGCCATGCAATTTGTCAGCCTTGATATTTCCCTGGAATTGATTGATCACACCCAGAGAAAACAGGTGGAATCCATGCAGGAAAAAATCCGAAAAATTGTCATGGATCAGGTCCGGGAGACAGGATGGCTTGAGTTGAGAACTCCAGAAGGCAAGCTCCAATTAAAATATGAGCTGCTTGGGCGGATCAATGTCCTCTTTCCCAAGGTCATGGTCAGAAATGTTTATTTTACTAACCTAATAATGCAGTGATGATGCCATGAGTGAAATTTTATCCCAGGACGAAGTTGACAGTCTGTTGGACGGTCTGGATTCAGGCGAGGTTGAAACAGAAAAGGATAGTGAACTCCCCGAGTCGGTTGAGGGGATTATTTCCTATGATTTTACCAGCCAGGATAAGGTGGTCAGGGCAAGAATGCCCACCTTTGACGTGATCAATGAGCGGCTTTCCAGGGAAGTGCGCGCCACCTTGTCCTCTTTGCTGCAAACCAATGTGGATGTCAGTGCCAATCCCTTTGATACCTTGAAGTTTTCAGAATTTGTGAGAAGCCTTCCCGTGCCCACAAGCCTCCATGTTTTCAGGATGGAACCCTTAAGGGGACACGGCCTCGTCGTTTTTGAAAGCCAGCTGGTATACAATCTGATTGATACGTTTTTTGGCGGAGAGGCCCTTGGAAAAGCCCGTGTGGAAGGACGGGAATTCACCAGAATCGAAGAGGTCATGATTCGAAAGGCCGTGCTTGCGGTATTGAAAAATATTGAGGCCTCCTGGGTCCCCATTGAACCGGTAAAGGCTTCTCTCATTCGATCGGAAATGAACCCCCAGTTTACCGCCATTGTACTGCCCACGGATCTGGTCATCGTCACCCGTTTTGAAATAGAGTTGGAACAGGCTGCCGGAAACCTGGTGGTCTGCTATCCCTATTCAATGATTGAACCCATGCGCAATAAATTATCCTCGGGTGTTCAGGCAGAAATAGAGGAGATCGATACCAATTGGCGCAGGATGATCAGGGAAGTTATCCTCAACTCAACCGTGGATCTTAGGATTCAGCTGGGAAAGACAGAGGTAACCGGTGAAAAGGTGCTGTACATGCAAAAAGGGGATGTGATTCAACTGGACAATGCCGCGGCCGACCCCTTGTTCTGTTTTGTGGGCGGGTTGGAAAAACTGACCGGATACATCGGTGTCCAAAGGGGATTTCAGGCATTTAAGATCGAAGAAAAAATAATAACAGATTGTGAGAATTAAACATGGCTGATGAAAATAATACCACAGAAGCGTCTGGGGAAATTGTCGGGAAAAGTGAGGAACAGGAAGCAAGGGAACTGGATTTTATCCTGGATATTCCCCTGGAGCTTTCCGTTGAGCTTGGAAAAACCAAGATGCTTGTCAACGACCTTCTTCAACTGGGTCAGGGCTCTATTATTGAGCTCAATAAGCTGGCCGGTGAGCCTTTGGAGGTCTATATCAATCGAAAGCTCATTGCCCGGGGAGAAGTGGTGGTGGTCAATGAAAAATTCGGTGTTCGCCTGACCGATGTGATTACCCCCATAGATCGGGTAAAATCCCTGGCGGCTGAAGATCATTGAATGCCGATGCTGACATATGGATCGCCTTTGCCCGGACCTTTGGTGTCTTGTTTATGGCCCTGGCACTGCTGCTCTTTGTCTTTTATCTGATCCGGCGCTTTCTGGTGGCACGGGTGAAAGACGGAACCAGAGATCTTATTCGGGTGCTGACGGTCCATCATCTGTCTCCGAAGGAAAAGCTGGTCCTGGTAACTGTTTTGGATGAAACCATCCTCATCGGGGTGACCCCCAATCAGATCTCAAAAATTGCCGTCCTGGAAAAACGTGCTGATATTACCGCTCTGTCCGGGGGACCGACTCCCAAGGATGCGGATGCCGGGTTTTCAGATCTTTTGAACCAAAAACTGGGACACGCATTTTCAAAATTTAAAAAAACCACCATTGATACGGACCCGGTGAAGGATGCGTAAAAAATTGTCAATTGACAGACGTCTGATGCAGTCTGCCCTTGTCCTTTTGCTGCTGGTATTTTCCCAGGGGATTGCCCTGGCAGTTACATTCCCCATCCCTTCCCTTGAACTGAATGTAACAACGGCCACCGAGCCCGAAGAAGTCGCTGTGGTCCTTGAGATTATCGCCCTTTTAACCGTGATTTCCCTGGCACCGGCTATTCTGATATTGATGACCCCTTTTACAAGGCTTGTGGTGGTATTTCATTTCCTGCGCCAGGCCATCGGCACCCAGTCCAGTCCCCCCAACCAGGTGGTGATCGGACTTGCCCTTTTCATGACCTTTTTTATCATAAAGCCCGTTGCACTGGATGTGTACAATCAATCGCTCAATCCCTATCTTGAACGTAAAATTTCCTATGAGACGGCTTTTGAAGCGGCACAAAAACCCATACGCAAATTTTTGCTGCTGAACACAAGGGAAAAAGATATTGCCCTGTTTGTCAAGGAGGCGGATATGAAGAAGCCCGAGACGAGGGAAGATGTCTCTTTGCTGGTGCTCATTCCGGCCTATGTGATCTCCGAGCTGAAAACCGCTTTTATCATCGGTTTTGTATTGTATATTCCGTTTCTGGTGATCGACATGGTTGTGGCATCTGTTCTGCTGGCCATGGGCATGATGATGCTGCCGCCGGTGATGATATCTTTGCCGTTCAAGCTCATGCTCTTTGTCCTTGTGGATGGATGGAATTTAATTTGCGGTTCCCTAATAAAAAGTTTTGGAGTGTAGCCATGACCCCTGAATTTGTTGTCGAATTTGCCAAGGAAGCCATTCTTCTGACCATTTATCTTTCCATGCCCATGCTGGGCCTGGGACTTGTGGCGGGATTGATTATCAGCGTATTCCAGGCGGTCACCCAGATCCAGGAGATGACCCTGACCTTTGTTCCCAAAATTATTGCTGTTTTTCTGGGGCTTTTGTTTGCCGCCCCCTGGATGCTGGAAGAAGTCACCAGTTTTACCACCCACGTGTTTGAAAATATTCCCATGTATATCCGATAGAAAGGCTTCTCCATGGAAATCCTCAACGTTATAGATCCGGTGCAGTTCAGGACCTATATGCTGGTTTTGTTGAGGGTGAGCATCTTTCTGCTCATGTTTCCCATTTTTTCATCCGCTGTTTTTCCCGCCATGCTGAAAATGGGATTTGCCATGGTCATGTCCCTTCTCTTTTATTCCGTTGTTCCTGTGGACCTGACACGGTTTCCCCTGGATGCCATCTCCACGGGAATTTTAATCATGGCCGAAGCAATGATCGGCCTGACCCTGGGTCTTTGCCTGAGAATCTTTTTCGGATCGGTTCAGCTGGCAGGGCAGGTGATCGGTTTTCAAATGGGGTTTTCCATGATCAATGTGGTGGACCCCCAGAGCGGTACCGATGTGTCCATCATGGATCAACTGGGGTATTGGGTCTGCGTGGTGGTCTTCCTTGTCTTAAACGGACACCACATCATTATTTCCGCCATGATCGATAGCTTCCAGCTGGTTCCGGTGGGGGTTTTTATGATAAAAAAAGTTATGCTGGTAAAGATTTTGGATCTGGCCGGCAACCTTTTTCTGGTGGCCATAAAAATCGGGGCGCCGGTGATTGCGGCCCTTTTTTTTGTGAGTGTGGGGTTTGGGCTGGTTTCAAAATTTGCCCCCCAGATGAATGTCATGATTGTGGCCTTTCCTTTGAAGATTGTGGCCGGTCTGTTCCTTTTTGGCCTGACCCTTGAAATTATCGTTATCATAACCCGGGACTATGTGGATGGATTTAAAAAATTGTTAATGTACCTGTTGTTTTTTGCAGGGGGTGGGGGATAGATGGCCGAAGATCCGGAAAGTGGCGGAGAGAAATCAGAAGATGCGTCGTCGCGGAAGCTGAGTAAGGCCCGTGAAGAAGGTCAGGTTGCCAAAAGCAATGAAATCCCGTCGGTTTTTGTTCTCATGGGCGGTGTGATTGCCCTGTGGTCGTCGGCTTTTTTTATTTATAACAACGCCCTTGAGGTCTTTTACTACAATTTTAATTTTACACGCATCCCTGATTTTACCCAGTTTGAAATGATACATCTTCTGGCCTTCCATGGCTGGAAAATGCTGCTGATGTGCCTGCCGCTTTTTGCCGGTGTCTATGTGATTGCACTTCTCTCAAATGTGGCCCAGGTGGGGTTTGCCATCTCCTGGAAAGCCGTTGAACCCAAACTTTCAAAACTGAATCCCATCAATGGGTTTAAACAAAAATTTTCTTCCCGGGCCGTGGTGGAAATGGTAAAAAATCTGGTCAAGATCGGTGTGATCTCTGTTGTGGTCTATTATGCCATCAAGGGAGAACTTGATAATATCAACCGATTGTATGATAATTCCATCGGCCAGATCCTGCTGTTTATGTTGAAAATTTCCTTCTGGATTTTTATTAAGGTCTGCCTGATTATGATGGTGGTGGCCCTTCTGGATTATGCCTACCAGAAATGGAAATTTCTGGAAGACCAGAAAATGACCAAGAAGGAGGTCAAGGATGAGACAAAACAGACAGAAGGGGACCCCATCGTCAAGTCAAGAATCCGCCAGCTCCAGCATGACGCCGCCCGTAAACGCATGATGGCGGATGTGCCCAAGGCAGATGTGGTGGTGACCAACCCGACCCGGCTTGCCGTGGCCCTGAAATATGACGGAAAAACAATGGATGCCCCCCGGGTTGTGGCCAAGGGGGCAGGCGCTGTGGCAAAAAATATCCGAAAAATTGCAAGGGAAAATAATGTTCCCCTGGTGGAAGACAAACAATTGGCCCGAAATTTGTATAGTCATGTAGACATTGGGGGGGAAGTCCCCATTGAATATTACCAGGCAGTGGCAGAATTACTGGCCTATGTGTACAAACTGAAGAACAGCCAATGATCGATTATTGACATATTTTTGACGCTGGGTGTCAAAGATGATGCAACAAGGGGTGTGAATGGCAGCAGAAGGAACCGGCATTCTTGCCGGGTTAAAAAGCGAATCCTCGGATATTTTAATGATCGTTGCCTTTATCGGCATCCTCATGGCAATGATTCTGCCCATCCATCCCATGATCCTGGATTTTTTCCTGGCATTGAATATTTCTTTTGCCATTATGGTGCTCATCACCACCATGTATACGACCAAACCATTGGAGTTTAGTATTTTCCCTTCGCTGTTGCTGGTTCTGACCCTTTTCCGGCTTTCCCTGAATGTGGCCTCCACCCGGTTGATTCTTTTACACGGAAGTGAAGGGCCTTCTGCTGCCGGAGCGGTTATCATGTCCTTCGGCAGTTTTGTGGTGGGCGGAAATTATGTGGTGGGACTGGTTGTTTTTATCATTCTGGTGCTCATTAATTTTATGGTCATTACCAAGGGTGCGGGCAGGATTGCAGAGGTGGCGGCCCGGTTCACCCTGGATGCCATGCCCGGAAAGCAGATGGCCATTGATGCGGATCTCAATGCCGGTATGATTGATGAGGTTGAGGCCAGGGACAGGCGGAAAGCCATTGCCCGGGAATCTGAATTCCATGGCGCCATGGACGGCGCTTCCAAATTTGTCCGGGGGGATGCGGTTGCCGGGATCGTGATCACCATGATCAATATTGTGGGCGGCTTTGTCATCGGCGTGCTCCAGCAGGGAATGGAGATGGGCGAAGCCTTGACCAATTACACCCTTTTAACCGTCGGGGACGGCCTGGTCTCCCAGATCCCTGCCTTGCTCATCTCGGCAGCATCTGGTCTTCTGGTGTCCCGGTCCGGTGCCGAGACCAAGATGGGTGCGGAATTTGCGAAACATTTGCTCGCCAGCCCCACACCGGTATTCATAGGGGCTGTCATTATTTTTTGCAT
>JAHIVS010000695.1 GCA_018816605.1 Pseudomonadota bacterium | reverse complement strand
TCCGGTTTGATTTTGGCAATGGAGAAGGCGGTTTTACGCCCGGCAGCAACGGCATGGATCACCGATGCCGGACCGCTGACAATGTCGCCGCCGGCATAGACGCCCTTCATGTTGGTGGCCTGGGTCTTTTCATCAATGACAATCCAGCCCCGGTTGTTTTCTATCTGGTCTCCGGTATAGGCAATATCCGTTGACTGACCGATGGCCAGGATGATCTGGTCGGCTTCGATGGTCTGTTTGGCGGCCTTGTCAAACTTTGGATTGAACTGGCCCTTGGCATCAAACACCGATGTGCACGAGACAACTTCCATTCCGGTCAGGCTGCCCTTTTTTTCCAGAAGTTTATGGGGGCCAAAGGAGGGCAGGAGGGTGACACCTTCATGGAGCGCCTCTGCGATCTCTTCTTCAAAGGCCGGCATGGTGTCCCGGGACTCCAGGCAGACCATGGTGACCTTTTGGGCACCCATACGCCTGGCCGTGACGGCCACATCAACAGCCACATTCCCACCGCCGACCACCAGAACCTGTTTGCCGATGGCAGGTTTCTTGCCCAGTCCGATTCCGGCCAGAAAATCAATGCCCGATGTGAGCAGTTCTGCTTTTTTCATGGGAAGGCTTCTTTCCCCCCAGGCGCCGGAGGCCAGAAACACGCTGGTAAATTTTTTGCAAAGATCCTTGAGAGGGGTTCCCTTTTCTCCCACCGGGGCATTGAACTTGAATTCAATGCCCATTGCCTTGAAAGCATCTATCTGGCGCTGCACCACCTCTTTGGCAAGACGGTCGGCCGGGATGCCGTAGGTGAGCATGCCGCCGGCTTCGGGCATTTTGTCAAAGACCGTGACCTGGTATCCGGCTTTCCGAAGATAATAGGCCGCCGATATGCCGGCAGGTCCGGCACCCACAATGGCAACCCTCTTCTTGAGCTGCTTTGAGGGGGGGGCCAGCAGTTCGGCTGCATTGTCAAGGATATAGTCCCCCACCACTCGTTCAACATTCCGGATGGAAACCGCTTCGTCAAATTCGGCCCGATTGCATTTGGATTCGCACAAATGCGGGCAGACGCGTCCGGTAATGGCGGGAATGGGATTGTTGGCAAGGATGATCAGGGCTGCGCTGCGCAGGTCCCCCTTGCGGACATGGTCCATATAGGCCGGGATTTCAATGCTGCCGGGACAGATTTCCGAACAGGCGGGTTGTGCCACCCGTACGCTGCCGAAAATCGAATGATATCGGTTTTCGCCAAGAAGTGCACCGCACTTGGTGCCGCCTTTTCTCAGGCAATGGAAGATATCATCCGGTGCCCGGTAATACCAGCATCTGGGCTCCTGGCAGATATTGCCGCCAAGGGTGCCCATATTCCGAAGCTGGGGAGAGGCCACGGATTTGGCGGCCTGTGCCAACAGGGCATACTGCTCTTTGACGGTCTGGTTTGTACAAATGTCGGTGAGGGTGGCAAGGGCGCCGATGCGAAGCCCCTTTTTGCCTGCCTTCACATAGGCCAGGTTTGGAATGGTCTTGAGATCGACCACAACCTCGGGAGACGTGGTATGGATTTTGTCCTTGAGGACACCCAGCAAGTCAGTGCCGCCTGCAATGGCAACCGCTGTTCCACCGCTTTTTGACAGAATGTCCGTGGCTTCCGCAAGGGACAAGGCTGATATGTGTTTGAAGTTTCTAAGCGTCATCTTTTTCTCCTTAAACCTTTCCCAGGGCCCGGAGCACTTTCTCGGGCTTGATCGGAATATCATTAATTCTGACACCGATGGCATTGTAAATTGCATTCATGATGGCCCGCGGTGTGCAGGTCAGGGTGCCTTCACCGATTCCGCATGCGCCGTATTCTCCGGCTCCCTTCCAGATTTCGAGAAGGATGGGGTCAATGTCCGGCATGTCCGCCATGGTGGGAATTTTGTAATCAATAAAGTTAAAATTCAAGGGGACACCCGTTACCTCGTCATAGATGATTTCTTCGGTCAGGGCTTCACCCATCCCCATGACCTGTCCGCCCACCTGCTGGGCTTCGGCGCCCGAGGCAAACATGACCGTTCCACAGTCATTAATGACCACCAGGTGCAGCACATCCACCTTTCCGGTGTCTGTATCCACTTCCACTTCGGCAAAATTGGCAAAATACGGAACCCCTGTTTTTTTCCGGTTGGCCCCGCGACTGACCGTCACCACAATGGGCACAAGATCGTCTTGAAACAGCACTTCTGCAACAGTCATGCCCTTGC
>JAHIVS010000639.1 GCA_018816605.1 Pseudomonadota bacterium | reverse complement strand
GCCGGTGCCTTTGGCAGAGAGGCCTATATTCTGACCGGGTATTTCAACCTGCCCAAGATATTGGAAATTACCCTGAACAACGGCCGAGATCCCAGAACCCATAAGCAGATCGGCCCCAGAACCGGTGATCCCCTCGGGTTTGATACCTATGACCGCCTCTTTGAGGCCTATGTCTGCCAGGTGGAATATTTTGCGGCCATCAAGATGCGCGGTTCCAACATCATTGAGCAGATCAATGCCCGGTACATGCCGGTGCCCCTGTTGTCCCTTGTGACCGAGGACTGTATCCAGAAGGGGAAGGACTATAATCAGGGCGGGGCCAGGTACAACACCTCCTATATCCAGGGGGTGGGGATGGGCACCGTCACCGATTGCCTGTCGGCCATAAAGCACACGGTTTACGATCAAAAAAGCCTGTCCATGGAAACCCTTCTTTCGGCCCTTGAAAATAATTTTGAGCAAGAGGATCTGGTCCTTCATAAGCTGGTATCCGCCCCTAAATACGGCAACGACGATGACGATGCCGACGGGGTCCTCCAGGCGATTTTCTCGGCATATCACAAGGCGGTTACCGGCAACCCCAATGCCAGGGGAGGGGTGTATCGGATCAATCTTCTGCCCACTACCTGCCATGTCTATTTCGGGGAAATCACCGGCGCCCTGCCCGACGGCCGAAAATCCGGCATCCCGTTTTCCGAAGGAATCTCTCCGGTCCAGGGAGCAGACCATTGCGGTCCTACGGCGGTGTTGAAATCTGCTGCCAAAATTGACCATCTCAAGACCGGCGGCACCCTCCTTAACCAGAAATTCCTGCCCCAATTTCTGGAAACGGACCAGGGCATAACCGCACTGGTGAGCCTGATTCGCTCCTATTTCAAGATGGACGGCCACCATATCCAGTTTAACGTGGTGGATGGAAAAACCCTGCGAAAAGCCCAAAAACACCCGGAACAATACCGGGACCTCATCGTCCGGGTGGCCGGTTACTCAGACTATTTTGTGGACCTGCCCTTGGCCCTCCAGGAGGAGATTATTCTTCGTACCGCCCATGAGCCTTTTTAAGATCCGAAACAGGTCATGAAATAGACAATGGGTCATGGGGCCATCAAGAGGCTGAAAGGTGTTGCAACGCTTCCTTTGGCCGGGGCGTGTGCCGGTTTGATTCAAGCCGGATCTTGTGTTCTATCCAGGCAGATTACCTGGATATTGCCGGAAGAGACAGACCATTTCAGGTCAAAATCAAACAGGCGGATGCCGTAGACTTTATCGGGTTCATCTGTATTTTTGGCACAGTATCCGGGTCTGGGATCATTTTCAAGCACCTGGGTGATGATGGACATAAGGTCCGGGAGTGTGTTTTCCAGGGCAGTG
The DNA here is from genome assembly GCA_018816605.1 of Pseudomonadota bacterium. Next base: position 2,859 of record JAHIVS010000639.1, on the reverse strand, counting down.
CATTGGGCAAGGGCCTTGTCGGAAAAAATAATTTTAAATCCGGGTGCCGGGGGGGCGGGGGCAAAACCGCCTGTGGCAGCATCAATGTTATCTGAATAGGGAAGATAGGGTTTGATGTCCAGCACCGGGGTTTTGTCGAGAATATCCACCCCGGTCAGATGGAGAACAGGCCCCCTGGCCGTGGGTTCGACAGCCTTAAGGCGTACGGCAGACATGCCGATGGGGTTGGGCCTGAAGGGCGAGCGGGAGGCAAAGACCCCCACCCGTTTGTTGCCCCCCAGGCGGGGGGGGCGGACCATGACAGGCCAGTTTTTTGTGACAGCCCTGTGGAAGACAAAGAGCAGCCAGATGTGGGAAAATCCGGACAGCTCCCGTACAGCCTCTTCCCTGGCAAATTCCGGAAGAAAGACAAGGGTGGCCGGTGCCTGTTTCACCAGGTTCATCTGCCGGGGAATCCCGAATTTTTCTTTGAAACAGGTGTGCAGGGTGGCTATGGGTTTAAACAGGTATTCCATAGGGTCTCCAGGTCATGTACACAGGTTTCAAAGTGGGTGATGGTTTCCAGGACAGGGGCGGGCTCTGCCATGGAAATTCCGGCTGTTTTAAGGGCATCCATGGGGAACAGGCTTCCCCCGAGGGAAAGAAATCCAAGATAGTCGTCCACGGCCGGTCGGCCCTGGGCCTGGAGCCGCTTTGAAATGGCCAGGGCTGCGGATATGCCGGTGGCGTACTGGTAGACATAGAAGCTGGAATAAAAATGGGGGATGCGCAGGCATTCGAGGCCCAGGACGTCATCTATCACCATGTGCGCTTTGAAATAGGTTTTTAACAGCCCTTTGTATTCCATGGTAAGGGTCTCCAGTCCCAGGGGTTTGTTCTGGGCGGCAAGGGTATGGATCTGCTGTTCGAATTCGGCAAACAGGGTCTGCCTGAAAAAGGTGGCCCGGATATTTTCGATTTCCCGGTTCAGGATATAGGCCTTCATCCGGGGATCATCGGCATATTTTTTAAGCAGGTATCGGCTAAGAAGCATCTCATTTAGGGTGGAGGCCACCTCTGCCACAAAGATGCTGTACTGATGGGTGGGATAGGGCTGATGCCTCCGGGAATAATAGGAATGCATGGAATGGCCGGCCTCGTGGATCAGTGTAAAAAGGCTGTTGATGGATTTTTTTTCATAATTTATCAGGATATAGGGGGGGCTGTCATAACACCCGGAAGAATAGGCCCCGCTCCGTTTGCCCTTGTTTTCATACCGGTCCACCCAGCCCCGGGCCAGCCCTTGTTTTAAAATATGGCCGTATTCTTCTCCCAGGGGTGCCAGAGCGGCAATACAGGTGGCAACCGCCTCTTCATAGGGCATGTGGAACTCAACATCCCCGACAATGGGGACATAGGTGTCGTAGACGTGCAGGCTATCCAGGCCCATGGCTTTTTTCCTGAAATCAAGAAAAGAATGCAAAGGGCCCAGGTTTTTTTTGACGCTTGTGATCAGGGTGTCATAGACAAAGCTGTCTATGTTGTCATAAAAAAGGGCCGCCTGGCGTGAATGGGAAAACTGCCTTGCTCTGGCATAAAACAGATCCTTTTTAACAGAGGCCGACAGGGCCGCAGCAAGGGTGTGTTTGTGATTTTCATACACCCGGTAATATTGGGAAAAGACCCTTTGTCTGAAATTTCGGTCCTTGTGGCTCAAAAGAAGGATGAAATTCCCATGGGTTAAGGGGAGGCTCTTTCCCTGGGGATCGGTCAGGGTACCAAAGGAAAGGTCTGCATTGTCCAGCTGGCCAAATATCTGCCGGGGTGCGGAAAGCGTTTCTCCTGCCACGGCAAGGAGTTGTTCCACCTCCTCACTGCGGGTGTGGGGAATGGTCCGGAGGATGCGTTCAAGGTAGAAGCGATAGTCTGAAATGGAGGGTTCCCTGAGAAAATCTGCCATGGTCTTCCCGGAAATTGCCTGGATCTGGGGGGTCATAAAGCTTGCTGCATCGAGAATCCGGGTGGAAAGGTTTGCTGCCTGCTGGAACAAAGCGTCTGCAGTTGGGTTGGTCTTGTCTTGATCATTTTTTAAATGGGCATAGGTGTAAATTTTATCCAGGTCCCTGGCCATGGCGGTGTCAAAATCAAGGCAGGCCCTGAACACATCAAAGGATTCAGAAAGCCGCCCCTTGAAGTGTTCATAGCCGGGTATCCGGTTCTCCAGGTCTTTATAAAGTGTCTTCCAGTCCTTGTCCGATGAAAAAAGGGGGGTAAGATCCCAGCAGTCGTTCTCCGGGATTTCCTGACGGGTTCTGATGTCACTCATGGCAGCTCCTTTTCTTTTGATGGCAGACCGTATCCTCTCTATTCTTCTCGGATAGGGGGGCTTTGTCAAGGAACAGATAAAAAAAGGATGTATTTCCCAGATTGTTCGGGGTATGTTAAGGGTCAAACAGGAGAATTAAGGAGGCAAGATGAAATTTTTTGGGATGATGCTTTTGGCCGGTATTGTGGTTCTGGCCGGGCTTAAGATTTTTGCAAGAAAATTGTTGTATTTCCCTTCTCCTGTGAGCAACGCCCGCCTTGAATACCTGAAAACTTCTTTTGAAGCGGTTCAGGAGATTTCCATTCCAATTGATAAAAACGGGCAGCTTCATGGCTGGCTGATTCAAAAGGACCTGGCCCGCCTTCCCCTGGTTTTTTATTTTGGGGGCAATGCCGAAGAGGTCTCTTTGAATGTGGAGGAGTTTGTCCAAAAGCTTGATGCCAATGTGGTGCTGGTAAATTACAGGGGATTCGGACAAAGTGTCGGCTCGCCTTCGGAAGCGGCCTTGAAGTCAGATGCCCTGGCCATCTACGATGCCATGGCTCAAAAATATG
>JAHIVS010000638.1 GCA_018816605.1 Pseudomonadota bacterium | reverse complement strand
TGAACAGTATCTCCTTACTCATTCCACATCCATTGTCGCTTATTGCCGTCATTACATAATCACCAGGGATAAAGCCATCATGCTCTATGCAATAATCATTGTCAAAGCTCACATTGTCTGTCTCAATGGTGATTTTCCCGACATCTTTTATGGCATCTCTTGCATTGACACATAGATTGGCCAAAATTTGATCAACCTGGGATGGGTCCAACTTGATGGCCCACAAATTGATTTTTGGCAACCAGGTCAGATCGATATTCTCACCGATCAAGCGCCTGAGCATTTTAAGCATGCCTTCTATGGTTTTATTCAGATCAATTACTTTTGGGGAGATCGTCTGTTTACGGGCAAAGGCCAATAGCTGACGGGTGAGGTTTGTTGAACGTTCTGCGGCCTTTTGAATTTCATGCAGACTGCCGATGACAGGATTTGAAGGATCCAGATCCTCCAGTATTAGTTCAGTATTGCCAAGAATGATGCTCAGCATATTGTTGAAATCATGTGCCACCCCGCCGGCAAGCCGACCAATGGACTCCATTTTCTGGGCTTGGTGAAGTTGTTCCTCCATTTTTTTGCGTTCAGTGATATCATGAAGTGTGACAAATGCTTGATAAGGTTTGTCCACACCTGTTTTAAATTGTGGGATCGCATTAACAACAAGCCAGGTATACTCTTTCTTATGTGGATTAAAAACACCAATAACTTCGTCATGAACGGATTTGCCGATATTTAATGCAACCATGGAAGGATGTTCATCTCCGGACAGCTCTGTACCATCCTCTTTGATCACTTTCCACTGTGGATCTAAAAAAGTTTTTCCTATGAATTGGTCACGGGTCAGCCCAAGCATCTCCAGCGCAGACGTATTGCAGTCAGTCAGAACTCCGTCAACGCTTTGATAAAAAACACCCGGTGTCATATTTTCAAAGAGCATCCGATACTTATCTTCACTCTCAGCAAGGGTTTTCTGTACCAGATTGCGATCCTGGATTTCCTTTAAAAGCTCTGCCCGCATTTTATCATAATAGAGCAACAATATACCAATGGCGGCAGCAAGGAAAAGCACAGAGGCGAGGAGAAAGCCCCAGGGAGCGAACCAAGCCACAGGCCGCAGAAAGGTGTAATCTGCCCGATGGATACCCCAAAGGATCAGAGCATAGCTTGACACCGCCCGTCCGACACCCGGGATTTGAACCTGGCGTAGAATGATGGCTCCAGACAGGGCAAAGAGAAGACCGGTAAAAGCGGAAACCGGCAGATCACTCCAAAAGAATGGGAGATGCAGGAACTGGGTCAACACCACCCAGCACAGAGCCGCTCCTGCCCCATACCGCCACCACGAGGGTGTCGATCGGTTCGCCAGGGCGTTAGCACCCGTCATACAGAGAAGGGCACTGAATAGGGTGGCTGCCTCCTGGATCACAACCATCCACGGGGGAAGAATGTGCAACACCATCAGTGTCAGAACGATAAAGCGCAAGGAGTATAGCCCCCAGGCCGCGCTCCATAATTTTAGCAGCCTATCCTTGTTTACCAAGTAAAGATGAAAGTACAGAGCTGCCACCAAGAGAGACATGATGGTTACAGAGATCAGCGCTGGGACCAGGATGGTGCTCATAAAATCTCCTTATTATGTCAACCTGTTTTAAGTCGTTCAGACGGTCAAAGAAAAATGGACCTCATTAATTCGTATCAGTTTCGTCTATACCGATCAATCAGATTTCGTGACGGGAATCTCAATTTTGGTTAAAGGCCGGCATGATTGCACCCAGTATAAAATTAAATTTTTCTGTCGGTTTGATAAACTCAAGAATACAGCAAGAGGCACAGAACTGCAAAACAAATTGCATTTCAAATTTAGTATCAAATTGCTTGCGCATATTTCGGGTATCAGAGAAAATGGAAAAGACAGTTCAAAAGATGCGAAGGGCCATCACTATACTGGGGTTGCCTTTTGGAAGACCCCCGCAATCTAGCCTGGCACATCTCTGGTGTGATGGGATGCCGGAAGTGTGGGTGAAATAAACATGGAATTGACATATCAGCCCTATTTGGCTAAAAGTATATTGGATAGAAGTTTATTGTCTGGGGCTGGTTTTTCAGGAAAAAACCCCCGGGCATTGTATTTTTTAAATGATTACCAGTGCGGTTGGTGCGGACACATCTCGTATTGAAAGGGAAAAATATGATCAGAGCAAATGAGAATTACAATAAATTACAGGCGTCCTATCTTTTTTCAGATATTGCCAAGCGGGTGGAAGAATTTCAGCAAAAAAATCCAGATGCCCATGTTATCCGCCTGGGGATCGGAGATGTGACCCGGGCATTGCCCCCTGCCGTGATCAAAGGGTTCCACCAGGGAGTGGATGAAATGGCTGCCGATGCCACCTTCCGGGGGTATGGCCCGGAGCAGGGATATGCCTTTTTGCGGGAAGCCATTGCGGCCCACGATTTTAAATCCCGGGGAGCGGATATTGCAGCCGATGAGATTTTTGTGAGCGATGGCGCCAAATGTGATACCGGCAATTTTCAGGAATTGTTTGCAAATGATATAAAAATCGCCATTCCGGATCCGGTTTATCCGGTCTATCTGGATACCAATGTCATGGCCGGCAGAACCGGGGGGTTTGAAAACGGCAGGTATCAGAAGATTGTGTATATGGACTGTCTTAAAGAGAACAATTTTATGCCCGAACTGCCTGGGGAAAAAGTGGACCTGATCTATTTGTGTTTTCCCAATAACCCCACCGGCGCAACCATATCCAAATCAGAGCTGAAGGTCTGGGTGGACTATGCAAGGGAAAACAATGCCCTGATTCTCTTTGATGCGGCCTATGAAGCCTTTATCCGGGATGAGACACTTCCCAGGAGCATCTATGAGATTGAAGGGGCCAGAGAGGTGGCAGTGGAGTTCAGAAGTTTTTCCAAGACTGCCGGATTTACCGGCACCCGATGCGGATTTACCGTTGTGCCCAAAGAGTGCATGGTTTTTTCTTCACAAGGAGAGAAGATTTCCCTTCATCGCCTGTGGCATCGCCGCCAGAGCACGAAGTTCAACGGGGTTTCCTACCCGGTTCAGAAAGCAACCGAGGCTGTCTACTCAGCAGAGGGACGGGCCCAGGTCAAGGAATTGATCGACTATTACCTGAACAATGCCGATATTATTTGTAAAACCATTGCCCAGCTTGGGTTTGATTATGTGGGAGGCGACAATTCCCCCTATATATGGGTAGACGGCAAGGGCCGGGATTCCTGGGATTTTTTCGATCTCCTGCTCACCAAGGCTTCGGTGGTCTGCACGCCGGGCGGCGGTTTCGGCCGGAGCGGCAACCCCTATATACGGATCTCCGCCTTTAACAGCCTGGAAAATGTAAAATTGGCCATGGATCGGCTGAAAGATGCGTTAAAATGAACCATTTTTTCAATGTAAAAACCCTTGACCAGGTTTTTGCCCTGATGTCCCAGTTTCCGGTTCTGGGGACCGAAACAATTGATGTGGGGAGTGCCTATTCCCGGATTCTGGTCAATGATCTGATCGCCAGAAGAGATATGCCGGGGTTTCGGCGTGCCACCATGGACGGATATGCCGTCCATGCCGCATCCACCTACGGGGCTTCAGAGGCGAGTCCGGCATGGCTTTCACTTGCGGGAACCGTCGGGATGGGTCAGGTGCCGGATTTTGCCCTGGAGCCCGGGCATGCGGCCCAGATCTCCACAGGCGGCATGCTGCCCGAAGGCGCCGATGCCGTGGTCATGGTGGAGCATACGGAAGCTGTCGACCAGGGGTCTGTGGAAATATACAAGAGCGTGGCCCCGCTCCAGAATGTGATTGATCCTGCCGAGGATTTTGCAAAGGATCAGATCGTGCTGGGTGCCGGAACCTTTCTCCGGCCCCAGGAAGCCGGACTTGCGGCCGGACTTGGGTTTTCGGAACTGGAAGTGTATCAGGTGCCAAAGGTGGGGATTATTTCAACTGGGGATGAGATCATTCCCATCACCCAGGAACCCAGCATTGGTAAAATCCGGGACATCAATTCCTATACCTTGGCAGGATTTGTGGAGCAAGCCCATGCCATACCCGTTCGGTACGGGATCATCCAGGATGATCCCGTCGCCCTTAAAGCCGCCTGTGAACGCGCCCTTGCCCAATGCGACATGGTATTGATATCCGGGGGCAGCTCCGTGGGCACAAGGGATTATACCGTGGATGTCCTGTCTTCCCTTGCCGACACCCAGATTCTGGTCCATGGCATGTCGGTGAGCCCCGGTAAGCCGACCATCCTTGCCAATAGCGCCGGCAAACCGATCTGGGGACTTCCCGGACAGGTGGTCTCTGCCATGGTGGTCATGAAAATTATTGTGACGCCCTTTTTGAACCGGATTCAAGGATACAAAAAAGCGGTAACCAGGTTACGGATTCCGGCGAAATTGACCCGGAACGTCCCTTCTGCTCCCGGCAGGCGGGATTTCATACGGGTAATTCTCGAAACCGAACAGGGCCGTATGCTGGCCCGGCCGGTTCTGGGAAAGTCTGGGTTGATCCGGACCATGATCCACGCAGACGGCCTCCTTGAAATCGGAGAGCATGTGGAAGGTCTTGAAAAAGACGCACTGGTGGAGATTATTCTCCTGTCGTAACGACCCGGTCTGATGATCGTAACAATGCATGGCCAACTTTTATGACCAAAAGAAAAAAGAGCGGACCCGATGAATTCAAAAAGAAATGTATACCTGGACATGAAGAGTATCCAAGAGGCGAAGGCCTGCCTGTTTGACCATTTTAACACCTATGCCGTCTCCAGTGAGACCATTGATGTGGTGGCCGCAAAGGGGCGGGTGCTGGCAAAGCCCCCAACGGCGGTTCTTTCGTCTCCCAATTTCCATGCGGCTGCCATGGACGGCATTGCCGTGGATGCCCAGATCACCTTTGGCGCAAGCCAGGAGGCGCCCAAAACACTTGTTCCGGAAGAGAACGCCTTTTGGGTAAATACTGGCAACCCCATGCCCGAAGGCACAAATGCCGTGATCATGATCGAGCACTTAAATATTTTAGATGAGAATAAGGTTGAAATTGAGGCCCCTGTTTTTCCCTGGCAGCATGTCCGAAAAATGGGAGAGGACATTGTGGCCACCAAGCTCCTGTTTCCCAGGGGGCATCGGGTGAATGCCTATACCCTGGGCGCCCTTCTTTCTGGTGGTGTTTTCCGGGTATCGGTTTACAAGCAGCCCCGGGTAATGATCATTCCCACTGGGTCTGAACTCAAGCAATGGCAGGATATACGGCCCGACCGGATGAAACCCGGGGACGTGGTTGAGTCCAACTCCATTGTCCTGGGCGGACTTTGCCGGGACCACGGCGCCCTTTTTGACATTCACCCCATGCTCATGGATGATCTGTCTTCCATCAAAGCCGCTGTGGCCGATGCAACCACTTCCGGTCAGTACGATATGGTCTGTATCATCGGCGGTTCCTCTGCCGGATCCAAGGATTTCGCCAAGCCGGTCATCTCCTCCCTGGGCAAGGTGTATGTCCACGGCGTCACCATGATGCCGGGAAAACCGGTTTTGTTCGGCCAGGTTAATCAGGTGCCGGTATTCGGGATTCCCGGATATCCCGTGGCTGCCATTGTCGCCTTTGAACAATTTGCAGGCCCCTTGCTCCAACACATGCAGCATTTGCCGGAAAATGTCCTTCAGACGGTCCTTGTAAGTCCCGCCCGGAAGATCGCCTCCAAACTGGGCCAGGAAGAATTTTTAAGGGTTAAGGTCGGCTCTGTGGACGGACAGCTGATCGCCTCCCAGCTTCCCCGTGGGTCGGGCAGCATCACCACCCTGACCGAAGCGGATGCGGTGATCCGGATACCCCGGCACATTGAAGGTATTTCAGAAAAAGAACAGGTTCAGGCCCATTTGCTGCGGCCCCTGTCTGCCATAGAAAACACCCTGGTGATCATCGGTTCCCATGACAATACCCTGGACCTTCTGGGGGATCAGATCCGCCAGAAAAATTTTGACGTGGGGATTTCTTCCAGCCATGTGGGCTCCATGGGGGGATTGATGGCCATTAAAAAAGGGGGGTGCCATATGGCGGGTGCCCATTTGCTGGACCCCCTTGACGGCAGCTACAATATTTCATATGTCAAAAAATACCTGCCGGACCATCGGGTACGGATTGTCAACCTGGTCATGCGGGAGCAGGGGCTGATGGTGCCCAGGGGAAACCCAAACAATATCCAATCCATTGGCGATCTGAAATCCGGAAATTTTGTCTTTATAAATCGCCAGCCCGGATCCGGCACCCGGATTTTATTTGATTACAAACTCAAACAGCTGGGGTTGCGTCCCGACGATATTTCGGGATATGGTACGGATGAGTACACCCACATGTCCGTTGCCGTGGCCGTACTTTCAGGCAGAGCCCATGCGGGGCTAGGGATAAAGGCGGCATCCAATGCCCTTGGCCTTGATTTTATCCCCATCATCACCGAGTCCTATGACCTGATTATTCCGGAACGTTTTTTTGAAACCCAGAAGGTCCGGGTCCTTCTGGATACCATTGGCACGGATGAATTTAAAGACAGGGTTATGGCCCTTGGGGGATATGGCGTGGAAAAAACAGGTCAGATTCTTTATCAGTCAGATTAGGCCGGGGCGATTAAAAGAAAAAAGGGCATCAAAGAAACCGTCTTTGATGCCCTTTTGGGGTTTTTCAGCTGTTTGCGTGTTAAGGGAAAGGGAGAACCCTTTCCCTTAACAATTTTATAGCGATCTAATAGGGATTAAGCTCAACCCGTCTGTTCAAGGACCGTCCGAATTTTGTACCATTCAGGGCCACTGGTTTTTTGAATCCAAAACCGGTTGTGGCCAGTCTGTTCCTCAAAATGCCCTTGTCCACCAGGTAGTCGGCAACCGCATTGGCCCTTCTCAAGGAAAGACCCATGTTATAGGCTTCGGGTCCCACATTGTCGGTGTGGCCCTGGAGTTCAACACTCATGGCCGGATTTTTTTCCAGGATGACAAGCACTTCATCAAGGAGGGGGAATCCTTCTGGTTTGATCACAGCTTTGTCAAAATCAAACAACACATGGCTGAGGGTCCAGCAACCGACTGCATTGACTTTGGCGCCTGCAGGTGTTCCCGGGCACTGGTCTTCATCGTCGTAAACACCGTCACCGTCGCTGTCTTTTCTTTCGGGTTTGGCCATTTCCTTTTTGGAGAGAAAAACTTTTTCAACAAAGGCGGCCATGCCGGCACCGGTCATCAGATCGTCGGCATTTGAGGCAAATCCGCATTCACCGATGCTTGCGATTTTCTGGAGCAGGGCATTGCCTTCGGGAGCATCCCCCACCTGAATGGGATAAAAGCAGATGGAAGAACCGTATTTGTCTTTAAGGGCCTGGGCCTGGGCAATGGTTTTTTGCATGTCCAGACCGTCGCTGATGATGATCACGGCATTGTGAACACCAGAAAGGCCCTGAAAGTCCATTTGGGCTGCATCCAGAGCGTCTCCCATGGGGCTCCATCCGCCGGCAGCGGTGATGAGCGCAAGTTTTTCATCCATACCGGCGGTTGCATAGGTTGTCATGCCGTAGAACAATTCGGTAAGGTTTTTGGAAACTTCAGGCGCATGGCCGAAACTTCTGAGTCCGGCTGTCTGGCCCATTTCCGGGATCGTCAGATTCAACCGATCTGCAATTGCTTTGGCAGTGGTGAATTTGGCATTCTCTTTATAGGAGTGTCTCATGGAGCTGGAGGCATCCAGTACTACAAGGAAATTGTCCACCTTTGAATCATACATGGCGGTGTCAAATTGGGTTGCCGAAAAGGAAGGAAGTTCCACTGGGGCTTTTGTCGCACATCCGAACAAAAAAAGAACTGCAATTACAGAAAATAAACTTTGTACCAATAATTTTTTAGTCATTTTGTCTCCTTTTATTTAAACGTATTGCTGTTATGATTATGAGGGTAAATAAAAATACAAAATTGCTTTGAAACCTCGGGTTAATTGAAATTCGGATTATGATGTAAGTGAATATTTTTCAGCTGTATTTATACAGGGAAATGAGAAGAAAAGCAATAGTTCTTTTTTTTATAATTAAGTATTTTTTTCAGGTCCCAGGGCCCTCCATGTCCGGTTCCGTTTTCCATGTTCAGAATGAACAGGTCCATTGGATCTTCTTTGCCTTTTCCCCGATCTCTGCAAAGGGGGGGGCCGCCTGATGTTTTGATGCGCCCCTGGGCGATTTTTCTTCGCCCATTGACGCCGTCAATCGCCGGAAGCATTTATTGTACCCCGCAAAGGCCTTTATCAGGAAATCATTGGGCGGGTTTGGGGCTTATCCCGGGTTGCCGGAAAGTAAATCTCAAAAACCGTGCCCCCTTCTTTTTTACTGGAAACATCAATATGCCCGTGGTGATCCTTGACCGCATTCCAGACAACGGAAAGCCCAAGTCCGGTACCGCCCCTTCCCAGCTGGTTTTTGGTGTAAAAAGGTTCAAAGATCCGGTTGATGTCACCTTTTTCTATACCGTCTCCGTCGTCACTTACCCGTAATATCACATACTCGCCTTCGCTGATTTTATCATGCCCGGAAACAAGGTTTTCACCGCATCGGTTGACGGTTTCAACACTTACCCGTCCCTGGGCCGGTACAGATTGGGCTGCATTCATGACAAGGTTCATCACCACTTTGGAAATATGGGATTCAGACCCTTTGATGCACATCAGATCCGGTTCAGAGCTTGTTTTAAAACAGACCCCGGGAAAGTTTTTTTCAAGGCGGTGATGGGCAGGACTGTTGAAATAGTCATGGACCACCTGGTTCAGGTTTAACACACGTGTCTGGCGAACTTTCCGCCGGGTGAGTGTCAAAAGGTCCTGAACAATCTCGGCAGCCTTGAGCCCGGTATCATGGATGAAAGAGATGGGTTCAATAAGGGGGTTGTGCTTGTCAAGCTGCATCAATAAAAGTTCGGGGTAGGAGACAAGGCCGGAGAGAATGTTGTTCAGGTCATGGGCAACCCCGGCGGCAATAACGCCGAGTAATTCCATTTTTTCAGCCTGCTGGAGTCTTTCCTCCAATTCCGTGATCCCGGAAGCCTCCTTTAGTAATTTTTCATGGGCAAGCCGTTCTTCTTCAAGGCCAAGGGCGGCTGAAAGGGCCTGGAAGCAGGCAATATCTTCAGGCGTAAAAGAGCGGTCATGGGTATCGGTAACCCATAGGGCGCCCATGCTCTTTTTTTTGTGATAAACCGGGGTGCCCATGCAGGCCTTTAATCCGTACTTTTTGCCCAAAGGGTCGGACCCAAGCGTTTTCCGGGAGATGATACAGGCAGGTTCATGCTTTTTTTTGCGGCCGGAGAACACCTGTGCTTTGAAAAGATGGGCTTTCTGAAAAAAAGGCTTTTCAAGATCCCGGGGAAGATTGGACCCTGACCGGATCACAGGCGTTTCCTGCTGAGTGTCCCAGCCAATATAAAGGGAGAAAAAACCGTCCATAATGGCGAGGGTCTGGTCCAGAAGAAGATCAATGTTTTCTTGGGGGTCTGTTCCAAGCAAATGGAAAATCCGGGCAATCCCGGTTAGAGGTTCATCTATTATATCGGACCGATGGTATTCTTTTTCCTGAAATTCCATTTTCTAAAAGTTTCCCCCAAAAAGAATATGGTTATTTCTATTGTGAAACCCTGTCAAGTTCAAGTCTTTTTTTTAAAATCTTGCAATTTAAGGACACAAATTATATACGATTGCTTGACTGAATCGGGTTTAATAGTTGGTTTTATGCGGACCTAAAAACAATAAAGAACATGACAAAATATGGAAATATATCAGGGGATCATACTGGGGATTCTTCAGGGCGTTACCGAATTCCTGCCGGTAAGCAGTTCCGGGCATCTGGTGCTGGGGCAGCTTTATTTTAAAATTACCGAATTTACATTGGTGTTTGATGTCAGTGTTCACATGGGAACCCTGGCAGCCGTGGTGGTGGTGTATTGGTCCGACATTCGGCAGATGCTTGAAGCCATTTTCAAGCTTTTGGCAGGCGTTGCAGGGCACAAGCCGGTTGTCCCCCTGTTCAAGACAGATGCAAACCTGAAGTTGGCCGTATTTATCATCGCAGGTTCTGTCCCAACGGCGGCGATTGGTCTTGTCATCAAACAATTTGAGCAGGTTTTGTTTTCCTCGGCCGTCCTGGTGGGCTGCATGCTGATCCTCACCGGTACAGTTTTGTGGATTTCCAGGCGGTATTATCACAATGAAAATGCCATGGCAAAATTTAATGTGAAACAAGCGGTCTTTATCGGTGTTGTCCAGGGACTGGCCGTGATTCCCGGTATCTCCCGGTCGGGCAGCACCATTGCCGCCGGCATGTTTGCCGGGCTGGACCGGCAGACGGCAGCCAAATTTTCCTTTCTCTTGTCTGTGCCGGCCATTATCGGCGCCGAGATTCTGGGGGTGAAAGATGCTTTGGAAAAAGGATTTGTGATGAATCTGGCCACAATTTACGGAACCATCGCGTCTTTTATCGTCGGCCTGATTGCCTTGAAATTATTGTTAAAATTGGTCCATAGGGGTAAATTTCATTTGTTTGCCCCCTATTGCTGGTTGGCGGGCACACTGGTACTCTTATCAAAAATGATTTAAAGGAGGCTCTATGAATCCAGGGATCTTCAGGGAATACGACATTCGGGGAGTTGCGGGTAAGGATATCTGCGAACCGGATGTTGTTGATATCGGAAAAGCCTATGGCACCCTCTTAACCGAACAGGGCAGAAAAAAAATATCCGTGGGAAGGGATTGCAGGAAAACCTCGGACCGGTTTTCTGAATTGTTCATCCAGGGCATTGTTTCCACGGGGTGTGATGTGGTGGATATCGGGATCTGCCCCACGCCGGTGCTCTATTTTTCCATTCACCACCTTAAAATGGACGGCGGGGCCATGGTGACGGCCAGCCACAATCCATCCGAATACAACGGATTCAAGCTCATGAGCGGGATGGACTCCATCCATAGCCAGGGGCTCCAGGACATCCGCATGGCCGTTGATAAAAAGGATTTTGTAACGGGGACGGGCCGGGTGACAAAAAAAGATGTAGTCACACCCTATATGGCCCACTTGAAGGAGAATATTCGTCTTTCCCAAAAAATCAGAATCGGCATTGATGCCGGCAACGGTACCGGCGGCATCACAGCATTGCCGGTATTAAAAGCCCTGGGGTGCGAGGTCCATGACATTTTCTGCGATCTGGACGGTTCATTTCCAAACCATGAGGCAGATCCCACCCAGAAGAAAAATCTGGTGGATCTCATTGCCCTTGTGCAAAAAAAAGGCCTGGATCTGGGCGTCGGATATGACGGGGATGCCGATCGGATCGGCGTGGTGGATAAAAACGGAAATGTGATTTACGGGGACCAGCTCATGGTGATCTATGCCAGGGAGATCCTTGGCAGAAAACCTGGAGCCACCTTTATATCCGAAGTAAAATGCTCCATGGTCATGTATGATGATATCCGGAAACATGGCGGAAATGCCATTATGTGGCGGACCGGCCATTCATTGATCAAAAAGAAAATGAAAGAGGAAAATGCCGAACTTGCCGGGGAAATGAGCGGTCACATGTTTTTCAAGGACCGGTATTTCGGGTTTGATGATGCCCTATACGCCACCTGCCGGCTGCTGGAAATCATGTCAGATACGGGCCGCGGCGTGGATGAACTGATCGTGGATCTGCCCAAAACCTTTACCACTCCGGAACTTCGGGTGGACTGCCCCGATGCCGTTAAATTTAAAGCCGTTGAAAAAATTGTGGCCCATTACAAGGCAATACCAAACCAGACCGTGATTGATATTGACGGGCTTCGGGCGGTGTATGCGGATGGCTGGGGGCTTGTAAGGGCCTCCAATACCCAGCCGGCACTGGTTTTGCGGTTTGAATCCTTGACCCGGGAACGGCTGGATGAGATCCGGCAGGAGATTGAGTCCACCTTGAAACACATAATAGGTGAAATACAAAACAGGTAAAACGTAATTTGAGGAGATGAATTTAAGCGGCTCACCCTTAAGACCAGGTAAATATGGGTTTGTTCGGTTGATTTTTGTTATATATGCACTTATCGTTACAACAGCAGAATGCCGTTGACCATACCGGTTCTCCGGCCCTGGTCGTTGCAGGCGCCGGTTCCGGCAAGACCCGGACCCTGACCGCCAAGTTTTCACATCTGGTGAATTTGGGGCATGACCCCAAAAGGATACTGGCCATCACCTTCACCAACAAGGCGGCCCAGGAGATGAAAGCCCGGCTCATTGAAATGACGGGGCTTGGCCCCACAAGTTTCCAATGGGTTCGCACCTATCATTCGGCCTGCCTCATGATTTTAAAAAAACATTGCGAACTCATGGGATATACGGCACCTGTTCAGGTGTTTACGGTCTACCAGCAGGACAAACTGGTAAAAGAGCTGTGCGTGAAAAATAATATTGAAAAGAAATATGCCAACCGGATTTTGTCCGCCATTTCCCAGGCAAAAAATTCCGGGAATACCACCCGATACTTTGATGTGAATCCCGGGTTTTTTAATGTCCGGATGGCCGATGTTTATGCCCAGTTTGAACAACGCCTCAGGGAAATGAATTCTGTGGATTTTGACAATATTCTGTTAAAAACCCGGGATCTTCTCCGGGATCATGAACCGGTTCGCACCTGGTACCGGCAGTATTTTACTTTTTTGTTGGTGGATGAATACCAGGACACCAACAATCTTCAGGAGGATCTGACCAATCTGCTTTTGGGCGAACACCGGAACCTGTTTTGCGTGGGAGATGACTGGCAGTCGGTATACGGGTTCCGGGGCAGCAACGTCAATCATTTTTTGCGATTTCCCGATAAATATAAGGATTCCAAAATATTCAGGCTGGAAGAAAATTACAGGTCCGCCAACGAGATTGTCCAGGCGGCCAATGACATGATTGATTACAATCCGGACAAAATGGAAAAACGCTGTTTTTCCAACAAAAAGGGCGGAGTGGTTGAAATCTATAGTTTCATGTCCGATTCCCATGAAGCCGAATGGATTGCCAAAAGAGTTCGTGCCATGAACCGTGAGGGCCAGGGGATTGCCTTTGACCGGATGGCGGTGGTCTACCGTACCAAATTTTGTTCCCTGCCCTTTGAAAGGATCTTTCGGGCGTTTCGGGTGCCCTACCGCCTCATGGGATCCCAGGGCTTTTTTGAACGCATGGAAATTTTGGATATCAACTCCTATTTGAGTGCCGCCTATTTTCCCAATGACGATCTTTCCTTTGAGCGGGTGGTCAATACCCCCAAACGGGGAATCGGCCCTTCCATGATCAAAAAAATGGCGGCCATGCGCAGCCAGGGGACAAGCCTCCAGGATGCGGCACGAATCATGGTCAAAGAGCGGGTACTGACCGCAAAGATCCATGAAAATCTGTCCCTTGTTTTGGAAATTTTAGATGCTATCCACGACATGCCCCCGGCCATGGCCATGGAAACCGTCATTGACCGGACCGAATATTATGACTATCTGGAAAAAAAGGTAAAGACCAAAACCGAATTTATTTCAAAAAAAGAAAATATCGAACAGCTCATCTACACGGCAAGGTCAAAGGACAATTTGCTGGAATACCTCGAAGAGGCAGCCCTGATCCGGGAGGACAAAGAGGAAGACGATCCCCAGGAGTCAAAGGGGGTCGCCCTTTTGACCATTCATTCTGCCAAGGGCCTGGAATTTGATATCGTCTTTATTGTGGGATGTGAAGAGCGCCTTTTTCCCCATTGGCGCTCCATTGACGATGGAGACCAGGCACTGTATGAAGAGCGTCGTCTCATGTACGTGGCCATGACCCGGGCGGAACGATTTTTATACCTGACCCATGCCAATTACAGAAAAGGCGAATTTGCCACCCCAAGCCGGTTTATCGGTCAGATAAAAGAATGCCTGACCTAGCCAAAGGATAGGGCACAGGACCCCATGGACCTGTTTTATGCCATAAAAGAACCCGTATCCCAGCTTGCTGCAAGGGTTCTGCGCAAAGGGAACAGGAGTATCCCTTCAGCCCATAAGGGGGTATTCCTGACCCTGTTTTTCATTATTTTTACAACGGTGACAGGAGTGGGCATCGTGGTGCCCTTATTGCCCATTTACGCCCACAACCTGGGGGCGGCCGGTTTTTACGTGGCCATGATTTTCGGCTCTTTTTCCCTCTCCAGAACCTTTTTGCTGCCCTTCTTTGGCCGCCTTTCCGATCAGAAGGGCAGAAAACCCTTTATCCTGGCCGGACTTGCCACCTACGCCCTTGTATCTGCTGCCTTTGTCTATTCCACCACCGTGGAAGGTCTGATTTTTATCCGCTTTGTCCAGGGGGCAGGATCTGCCATGGTCATGCCCGTGGTACAGGCCTATGTGGGCGAGATAACCCCGGAAGGATCGGAAGGGTATTCCATGGGCCTGTTCAACCTGTCCATGTTTTTGAGCCTAAGTCTGGGGCCGGTCATGGGCGGGGTGATCCATGACCTGTGGTCCATGGATGCGGCCTTTGTCTGTATGGGTCTTTTATCCTCCACGGGCCTGATGCTCTGTCTTGTCTTTCTGCCTCCCCTGTCCATGGAAAAAATTCGTTTAAAAAACAGGAGAACGGTTCCCTGGGTCCAGGTGATCAGGGATTGGGAGCTTGGGGCACTGGTCTCCTTCCGGTACGCTTATACCGCCTGTATCGGTATTATCTGGTGCTTTCTTCCCCTGTTCGCCGACAAGGCATTCGGCTTATCAGGCTCCAGGATCGGCTTTTTGGTCATGCTGGGTGTTTTTGTGTCCGGTATTCTTCAGCTGCCCATGGGATACGCGGCCGACCGGATGAACAAGCGGGCCATGGTGGTTGCGGGGGGAGCCGTATCCAGTATCGGCATCCTGTTGCCGTTCTTTGCCGGGTCTTTTTCCGATCTTTTGATCAGCGTCACCCTGTTTGGGATTGGCGGCGGCATTTCCATGCCGGCCATTACAGCCATGGCCGTGGTCAAGGGGGAGGAAAAAAAGGCCATGGGATCTGTCATGTCTGTTCTGACCATGGCCCATTCTTTGGGCATGCTCACCGGATCTCTTATTGCCGGGCTTGCCATGGATTTTTTCAGTCTCAAATTTGCCTTCCCCTGCGGCATGGCCTTCATGGCCGCAGGGACCCTGGCATTTGTCCTTTTTTACAATCGCCACCCCAAACCCTGGCTGGAAATAGAGAAAAGAAAACGCAATCCATGATTTTTCTTACAATCCCTTTTATTATTATGGTAAAATAATTCCATGAAAACACAAACATTTTATACCGCCAAAGTTGTGCTCGTCTCCTTTTCCCATTTTATCCATGACGTGTATACCAGCTTTTTATCGCCCCTGCTGCCCCTGATCATCGAGCGGCTGTCTCTGACCCTGAGCCAGGCAGGTCTTTTGTCCACGGTCATGCAGATACCGGCATTGATGAATCCGTTTATCGGGCTTTTTGCCGACAACAAGGGGCTGGCAAGATGGTTGGTGATTTTGGCCCCCACCCTGACCGCCATCCCCATGAGCTTGATCGGCATCACGCCTTCCTATGGCCTGATGCTGGTATTGGTCTTTTTTGCCGGGATTTCCGTGGCCCTGTATCATGTGCCGGCTCCGGTGCTGGTGGCCAAATATTCCGGAGCCAGGAAGGGCAGGGGCATGAGCCTTTTCATGACCGGCGGGGAACTGGCCCGGTCCGTTGGCCCCATTTTTGCCGTGGCGGCAGTGTCGGTCCTGGGCCTGGATCATTTTCACTGGGTCATGGTTTTTGCCGTGCTCACTTCCATCCTCCTGTATTTTACCCTGGAAAAGCAGGAAGAGAAAACCGCCATTAAGCGGAACGGGTCCCTGATGGCCTCCTACCGGGAGATTCGCCATGTGCTTGATCCCTTGACGGGAATATTGGTGGCCAGGGCCTTTATGCATGCCTCCATGGGGGTATTTCTGACCGTGTTTGTGGAAAGGAAGACCGGCAGCCTCTGGTATGGGGGGGCTGCCCTTGCCATGTATGAGGCCCTGGGAGTGGCAGGGGTTTTGTCCGCCGGCACCCTTTCCGACTGGCTGGGCAGGCGGCGGGTGTTGTTCTGGGCCCTTGTGGTGGCACCGGTTGCCATCCTATTGTTTGTGTACACAACCGGGGTGATCAAGATTGCCATGCTGCTGGTTACAGGCTTTACGGTTCTGTCCACCACGCCTGTTATGCTGGCCCTTGTCCAGGAAACGGCCAGGGAGAATCCGTCGGCCGCCAACGGACTTTTCATGATGGTCTCCTTTGCGGCAAGGTCCTTTGCCGTGGTCATTGTCGGGGCCATAGGAGATGTGGCAGGGTTGGAAAATATGTTCACCATCTCCGCTTTGGTCGGGTTTGTGGCCATTCCCTTTTTGTTTAAACTTGAAAAATAACGCCCTTAAGGAGGTTTCCATGCTGAAAACCAATCTTGATAAAATTGTTGAAATGTATCTGGAATGCAGGCCGGGTCAGCCCCGGGTGGGGGCCGGCTGGAAGGTGGACCATCATGGCGTCCCCTTTCTTTTGCCCGGCATCGGCGGGATTACCCTGAACGTTCAGGTGGGTGATTCGGCCTTTGGCCTTGCCGGAGATCACATTGAGCCGGGGGTTTCCTGCACAGCCAATGCAGACAAGCCCAATGAGTTTCCCAACAACTCCCTTCAGTTGCTTTCCTGCGTGGGCAATGAGGCCAGGATTGTCACGGGGGATGCCAAGGGGGAAAAAGGGGTTGTGATCGGCCACCATGGGGGATCGGAACATATCATTGTTGACTTTTCACCCGCTGTCAAAGAGAAGATGACCTATGACGATCGGATATTAATCCGGGCCAAGGGCCAGGGCCTTGCCCTTGTTGACTACCCAAAGATAAAGCTGTTCAACCTATCCCCGGATCTGCTGCACACGATGAAGATTGTCGCCACCGATACCGGCACCCTGAAAGTACCGGTGACAACGGTTGTACCGGCCGCCTGCATGGGGTCCGGCGTGGGCAGGGCCCATGTGGGGGCCGGGGACTATGATGTTATGACCTCGGATCCTGCCACGGTTCAAAAATACCGGCTGGACAAAATGCGGTTCGGCGACATTGTGGCCCTGATGGACCACGACAATTCCTATGGCAGGGCCTTTGTACAGGGAGCTGTGAGCATTGGCATCCTGGTCCATTCCGACTGCCGTCTGGCCGGCCACGGACCCGGAATATCAACGCTTATGACCTGCCCCACCGCCCTGATTGAGCCGGTTATTGACCCGTGCGCCAATATCGCGGACCTGTTGAAAATCGGCACCGGTCGGGAGTGATCTGATTTATATCTGGCAAACCCTGTCAATAGTGGGTGGTCACAAAAAAAAAGACACCCAGGGAGAGGATATGGAAATTATAAAAAACAAGACAATCATCGGGTTTATCGGCCTTGGGGTCATGGGGCATAGCATGGCCGGTCATCTTCTGGCGGCAGGCTTTGGCCTGCATTTATACAATAGAACAGCGTCAAAGGCCGACGACCTGGTGAAAAAAGGGGCGGTTCTGGAAGCCAGTGTTGCAGATCTTGCCCAAAAATCAGATGTCATCATTTCCATTGTGGGGTTCCCCGGGGATGTTGAACAGGTGTATCTGGGAAGTCTGGGCGTGCTGGAGAATGCAAGGCCGGGCAGTATTGCCATTGATATGACCACATCGGATCCGGTCCTTGCCATTGACCTTTATGACAAGGGGAGGCAAAAGAATATCCATGTGCTGGATGCCCCGGTATCCGGAGGAGACCTGGGGGCAAAAAATGCCAGCCTCTCCATTATGGTAGGGGGGGACAAGAAGGTCTTTGACAACGCCCTGCCTGTTCTGGAAATCATGGGGAAAAATATCGTATATCAGGGTGGGGCAGGTGCGGGCCAGCATACCAAGATGACCAACCAGATTGCCATTGCCGCCGGCATGGTGGCAATGTGTGAGGCGTTGGCCTATGCATCCAGGGCCGGTCTGGACCCTGAAACCGTTCTTGCTGGCATCGGCCAGGGTGCGGCCGGTTCATGGTCCCTGAACAATCTGGGTCCCAGAATTATCCAAAAAAACGATAAACCCGGTTTTTTTATCAAGCACTTTATCAAAGACATGAAGATTGCGGCAGCTTCTTCCAGAAGCCTGGGCCTTGAAACACCGGGGCTTGACCTTGCCCTTTCCTTGTATCGCAAGATGGCGGAAAAGGGGCTGGAAAACGACGGTACCCAGGCCCTCTATAAATTGTTTGAATAGGCCGTCCCGGGAAAGGGCTGTATGGAATTTTTAACCGGGTACGGACTGTGGGGGCTTTTTGCCGCGGCCTTTCTTGCTGCTACCATTCTGCCCTTGAGCTCTGAAATGGTGCTGGGCTATCTGCTGGTCCATAATGTTAATGCCTTTCAGGCTGTCGGAGTGGCCACGGTCGGCAATGTGCTGGGAGCTCTTTTGAATTACGGGTTGGGCCGTGCCGGCAGCAAGGTGCTGCTGGAAAGGCTGTTTCGGGTCTCTTCCGAAGAGATCGGCGCCGCCAGGCGCCGGTTTAAAACACATGGCACCCTGAGTCTTTTGCTGGCATGGGTGCCGATCATCGGTGATCCCCTGACCGTGGTGGCAGGAATGCTGAAAATCAACATCTGGGTTTTTCTGGCCCTGGTGTCCATTGGAAAATTTGCCCGTTATGCAACATTGTCCTGGGCCGTTCTTTCTTTATAGACAGCAGATGGTCCGGCTATCCGAGCACCCCGAATATCTGATTTTTCAGGAGAAAAATTAAGATCCCGGAATTTGTCCATACCGGTCTTTGCGTTTTTCGTCAAAGGACTGGAAGGGTTCCATGGGTCATCCTTTGGATTTAAGTGCTTGGGCCTGTTTCATCAGACACTCATATTCATCTTCATAGTTCAAAAGTTGCATCATGACCGGCGGTTTGGTCGAGTGGGCCGGCAGACGGTCCCGGGTCTCCTTGATCAGGATTTCAAGGGCTTCCATCTGTTTTGTTATGGCTTCGATATCTTTCATTTAATAATGAATTCCGGCGGCTTTTGCAAATTCAGAACTATGGGAATGGCAGGGAGTAACCCCGTAAACCATTCCGCAGGTGGGACATTGGGATTCCATTGTCTCCATCTGGAAGCGGCCATGACAATTGTGGCAGTTTATTTCAAGGGGGCAAGCCAGAGGGGTGCTGTTAAATCCCATCATCCTGATTTTGTCCACGATCTGTTTTCCTGATTCAAAGGCGCCTGAACATCCTTCATGCATGGGTGATTCCTTTTATTTAATGGTTTAAAAGATATCCGGATACTACCAGGAAAAGACAAGCGTGAACTTGATCTGTATCAATAAAAGAAAAAAATAATCCCGGAATCCCGTTGAGGGTTCCGGGATTATTTTTTTCAAAAGGCAATGCCTCAGTGTGAATTTTAGACGGCGGATACCCGGCTTTTGGGGAGTACAAGGTTGAGTGTTACCCCCAGAATGCCGGCAAGCCCGATGCCCTGGATTTGAAACTGGCCTGCGGAAAAGCTCATGCCGCCGATGCCGAATATCAGGATCAAGGCGACGATGGACAGGTTTCTGGCTTCCAAAAGATCTTCTCCGGACCGGACCAGGGTGTTGAGGCCGACAACCATGATGGCCCCAAAGAGCAACAGCATGATCCCGCCCATAACCGGTGTGGGGATGGTCTGGAGAATGGCGCCGAGTTTGCCGACAAAGGCAAGGAGCATGGCTGAAATGGCCGCCCAGGTCATGATGGCGGGGTTGTATATTTTGGTCAGGGCAACGGCGCCTGTGACTTCCGAATAGGTGGTATTGGGCGGGCCACCGAGAAAGGAGGCAATGGAGGTGGCAATACCATCGCCCAGCATGGTGTTTTGAATTCCCGGATCCTTTAGATAATCTTTGCCGGTAACCCCGCCAATGGCCACTACATCGCCAAAATGCTCAATGGCCGGAGCAATGGCAATCGGGACGATATAAAAGATGGCTTCAAGATTCCATTCCGGCAGAACAAAGTCGGGAACGGAAAACCAGGCAGCCTTGGAAACCCCTGAAAAATCAACATATCCGAAAACCAGGGCCAGGACATATCCCACGGCAATGCCGCAGAGGATGGGGATCAGTCTGAGAAGTCCTTTCCCGAGAATGGAAACCAGGATGGTGGTGCCAAGGGCGCAAAGTCCTATTATCATGGCGTTTGCCTGGGGGAAGAGCACAACGGCGCCATCCCCGGTTTTGCCCATGGTCATATGGACGGCCACGGGCGCAAGAATCAGTCCGATGACCATGATGACCGGTCCTGTTACCACCGGGGGCAGAATCCGCCTGACAATATCGTTGCCCCGCCACCTGACCAGAAAGCTGAGCAGAATATACACCAGGCCTGCCGCCGCAAGGCCGCACATGGTGCCCGGGATGCCCCATGTTTTTACGCCGTAGATAATGGGGGCGATGAAGGCAAAGGACGAGGCCAGAAAAACAGGCACCTTGCCCCGGGTGATAACTTGAAACACGATAGTGCCAAGTCCGGCCGTGAACAAGGCCACATTGGGATTCAGGCCCGTCAAAAGCGGTACGAGGACAAGGGCCCCAAAGGCCACAAACAGCATCTGGGCTCCCAGAAAGCAATCTTTTGTCTGAAAATTGTATTCTGCTGATGATTGATTGGATAGGGACATCTTAAGTTTGTTTCCTTAATTTTATAGGTTAATGGGCGTTATTTGGTTCCAAAAATTTTGTCCCCGGCATCCCCTAAGCCCGGGAGAATATATCCAATATCATTGAGACATTCATCCACACTGGCTGTATAAATATCCACATCCGGGTGTTTTGCTTCCACCCGGGCAATTCCTTCCGGGGCAGCCACCAGGAACAGGCCTTTGATGATTTTACACCCGGCCGCCTTGAGCAGGTCAATGGTGGCAATCAAGGTGCCGCCAGTGGCCAGCATGGGGTCCAGGATGAGGGCGATTCTTTCTTCCATGGCGCTTGCGGTCTTGACGTAGTACTGAACCGGCTGGAGGGTTGCCTCGTTTCGGTAAAACCCCACCACACTGACCCTGGCCGAAGGAATCATGTCCAATACTCCGTCCATCATGCCGAGACCGGCCCTTAAAATCGGGACAATGGTAATTTTTTTGCCTTTGATTTCATCTATTTCCACCTTGCCGGCCCAGCCTTCGATTACCTTTTTTTCAGTGGCAAGGTCTTTGGTGGCCTCATAGGTTAAAAGTCGCGCCACTTCAGAGGCAAGTTCCCGAAAGTCCTTGGTACTGATGTCTTTTTGGCGCATGAGTCCTAATTTATGTTTAATGAGAGGATGGTCCTCCACAAATACGGTCATGGTGTCTCCTTAATTTTTTTATATTGCTTTGGCGTAAAAAAGATCCTTCTATAATTATAAAACACCAGTTTCTTAGTCAAGAAAATTAGTCTGATATTGAAATTAATCTTTTTTTGTGCACAATAGACCCCATGGTCAAACCCAAATTCATAGATGTCAGCGTGACCCTGCCCCTGGATCAGACCTTTGTTTACGAGGTGCCTGGGCATTTGCAGGAACAATGTCTTCCCGGAATGCGGGTGCTGGTGCCCTTTGGCAGACGAAGGGTGACCGGATATATCCTGGGTGAACTGGAGAGTGCCGGTAATTTTAAGGTTAAAAAAATTCTGGATGTCCTGGATGACCATCCCCTTTTTCCATTTAATGAGATTGTTTTTTTCAGATGGGTGGCCCAATATTATATCCATCCCCTGGGAGATGTGATTAAAACTGCCCTTCCCACAGGTCTGGATCGGCAGGATGTTTCCTGTGTGTTTGTAACGGCTGAAGGCCAAAGGGCATTTGCTTTGGGCAGTCTTTCCCCCGGCGAAGCCGAGGTGGTCTTGTTTTTAAATGAAAAACAGGGGTGTACCCTTAAGCAATTGATTAAAAATTCTTCCAATCCCTCCATCACCGCCCTTGCCCGGAAGATGGAAAAAAAAGACCTTCTGGCGGTCTCGGCGGTGTTGAAACGGGAAGCCGCCGGCATTAAAACAGAAAAATTCATCCAGCACCTGGGGAAGGCGCCTGCCAAGAATATCCGGCTTTCCCAGAAACGAAAGCACATATTGTCCATTGTCCGGGAAAAACAGGAAATTTCCCTGACCCGCCTGAAGGTTCATGTTCCGACTGCGGCAAGTCTGATAGGGCCCCTGGCCGAGGCAGGATTTATCGGCATTGCCCAGCGCCAGGTTTTTCGGGATCCCCTGGGGGACCCTGTGGAGCCGGACACCCCGCCCACCCTGACCGATGAGCAGGAAATCCTCATTGAAACCGTTCGGGAGAATCGGGGAAAAGGGTTTATTCCCTATCTGCTGACCGGGGTTACGGGGTCGGGAAAAACAGAGGTGTATATGCGGCTTGTGGCGGATGCGGTTGATGCGGGCAAAGCCGCCATTGTCC
The DNA here is from genome assembly GCA_018816605.1 of Pseudomonadota bacterium. Next base: position 3,463 of record JAHIVS010000638.1, on the reverse strand, counting down.
TGGTGCCTGAGATTGCCCTGATTTCCCAGACCGAGCGAAGGTTTCGTGCAAGGTTCGGGGCGAAAATTGCCGTGATCCATTCCATGCTCACCCATGGGGAGCGCCTGGACCAGTGGCGAAAACTGGCCCTTGGCAAGGTGAGTATCGTGATCGGGGCAAGGTCGGCCATTTTTTCCCCCCTTGAAAATATCGGGGTGATCGTTGTGGATGAAGAGCATGATACTTCCTATAAGCAGGAAACAGGGCTGCGGTATAATGCAAGGGATCTTGCCGTTGTCCGGGGCCGGATGCAGGACTGCCCGGTTATTCTAGGGTCAGCCACGCCTTCGGTTCAGTCCTATCAGAATGTGAGGGCCGGCAAGTTTGTTCAGCTGACCCTTGAGCGGCGGGTGAATCAGAATCCGTTGCCGGAAATTACCCTGGTGGATTTAAAAAAATACAAGGATTTCAGGGGAACGGAACGGATTATCACCCCTGAGCTTGCCATCCAGATACGGGCCTGTCTTGAACGCGGCAACCAGGCCTTGATTTTTTTGAACAGGCGGGGATTTGCAACTTTTCCGGCCTGCAAGGAGTGCGGAAAGGCGCTCAAGTGCACCTTCTGCGATGTGACCATGACCTTTCACAGGAGCCAGGCGTCTTATAAATGCCATCTTTGCGGGCATACCCTTCCGGCCACGGCCGGCTGTCCTTCCTGTCCTTCAAAAAAAATACAGAATTTCGGATTTGGCACTGAAAAAATTGAGACCCTTCTCAAGACCATGTTTCCCGATGCCAGACTTGCCAGGATGGATCAGGATTCCACTGCCAAAAAAGGCAGTGTGCTCAAGTTGCTCAAAAGCATCTGGAACAGGACCGTTGATATCATCGTGGGAACCCAGATGCTGGCCAAGGGCCATGATTTTCCCTCCATCACCCTGGTGGGGGTGATTTGTGCCGATCTCAGCTTAAGTCTGCCGGATTTTCGGGCAGGAGAGAGGACCTTCCAGCTGTTGGCCCAGGTGGCGGGCAGGGCAGGCCGGGGTAAGGAGCCGGGCAGGGTAATCATGCAGACCTATAATCCCGAGCATTTTTCCATTGAGGCTGCCAGACGTCAGGATTATGTGGAGTTTTTTAACCACGAAGCCCCTTTCCGCAAGGCATTGATGTACCCGCCATTTTCCCGGATGATTCAATTGAAGATATCCGGTACGGATGAAAAAAAACTTGCCCTTCAGGTTGAGCTGGTGGCCGATGTTTTAACCCAACTGCTTGCAGCTGCCCCTGAAATAGGGGAGACCATTCAAATTCTTGGTCCCATAGAGGCAGCCATTTACAGAATCTCTTCCCGGTTCCGTTGGCAAATTCTGATCAAGGGGCCTTCTTTTGCCCATATCAGCCGCCTGGTAACCGCCATGCGGGATCATCCGGAGATCAACGCCATCAAACAGGTGACCATTGCCATTGATGTGGACCCCTACTCTCTGATGTAGTTTGGGGTCAGGCTTGTGTTGTTGTGTTTTAAAAAAACGCAACAACACAAGCCTGACCCCATTCCCTTGATTTCCTTAGACATACAGCCGATTAAAAAACAGATAGGGCCCCAGGTTATCGTAATGCTCTGCACAGGAGAATTCGGCGGTCAGGTATCTGCCGTTTCTGGCCAGAACCCGGACCTGTTTCTTAACAATGGATTGCTTGGCATCGTCCAGGACAAATTCAAGCATCAGATCCAGACCGGGCAGAATTTTTTGCTCAATATTGGTTTTCAGGGTAATTCCCTTGCTGTTGAGTCTTTTAATGATCATCTTGCCCGAGCACCGGATATTCCCCCTTGACATAAAAGTTCCGGCCAGCATGGTATCCTTCTGGGGGCCGGACTGCTTTTCAAGAACGGCAAGATAGGTGTGGCCGCAATTGCACTTGTATTTGACCCGGGTAAGACGCTTGATCAGTTTGTATTCTGATAATTGCAGGGTTTTGGTCCGTTTGCATCGGGGGCAGGCAAGCCGGGCCGTATCAAGATTGTCGATAACAATTTTTTGTTCCATGTTGTTCTCCTTGAAAATATATTGAAACCGGCTTTAAAAATAGTTACTTAAACTTCGAGAATTCATTTTTTATGCCAGGACAATAAGATAGTATTTGATCTTATTGAAATTATTCGATATATTTTATTATGATGAAATATAAACAATTTAAGGGCCGCAATTTTGCCGATATTTGACATGCGGTGTTTTTATTTGACTACAATGCTGACATATGGTCATGAATAAGGGGTGAAAATGGGCAGACCAGATATTGAATTGTTTAAGGAGCTTGATCCCGAAGCCCTCCAGAAAAAATTTTTAAACTCCCTGATCAAAATCCAGAATGTAAGAAGGGGATCCATCTGGATTAAAAAAAAGAATACCTATGTTTGTGTTGAAGCCGCTGGCGCGGAAAGTGAGAACATAAAAGGGGTGGTGCTGGAGGCCGGCCACCCCAGTATTGTGGGATGGGTGATCGAGAACCGGCAGATGACAATTGCAGAGACCAAGAGTGATCGCCGCCACTATCGGGAGGTTGAGGACGCCTTTGCGGTGAAAAGCAGTCAAATTCTTTGTTTTCCCTTGTTTCTGGCGGAAAATGAGGTCTATGGTGCTGTTCAGATTATTGACACCACACCGGGTAAAACCCGGCTGAATCTGGACAGGGAATATCTGGAACCCCTGCAAAATCTGGTGGATATCTGCTCTATTGCCCTGAGCAATGCGATTTTGTATTCAACGGAAAAACAAAAAGCCCTCCATTTGAAATCCGCCCTTTCCCGGATACAAAAAGAGAGTCTCATCATTGGCCAGAGTGAAAGCTTTCAAAAAAGCATGGCCCTTGTCAAAAGTTATGCAGATACGGATTTCCATGTTCTGATCACAGGCGAAAGTGGTACGGGAAAAGAATTGGTTGCTGAAAGGCTCCATAAACGAAGTGCCCGCAGGGAAAAACCGTTTCTTGCCCAGAATTGTTCTGCCATCCCGGAAACCCTCCTGGAAAGTGAATTGTTCGGATATAAGAAAGGGGCTTTTACCGGTGCCATCCGGGACCGGGCAGGGCTGTTCGAGGCTGCCGACGGGGGAACCGTCTTCCTGGATGAGATAGGGGATATGCCCATGAGTACCCAGGCCGGACTGCTCCGGGTGCTTCAGAAAAATGAGATCAAACCCCTGGGGGAAACAAAGGCAAGGCTTATTGATGTCAGGATTGTAGCGGCCACCAACAAGGACATTAAGAAAATGATTGCGGAAAATAGTTTCCGCCAGGACCTGTATTATCGGCTTTCTGTTCTGCCGGTCCACCTGCCGCCGCTGAGGGAGCGCAGGGAAGATATCCCCCTGTTGATCAAGCATTTTTTGGAAACAGAGTCCCTTAAGGCCAATACCAGAGAAAAAAAAGTGGTGCCCAATGCCATGCAGCACTTGGTGGCCTACCACTGGCCCGGAAATAT
>JAHIVS010000637.1 GCA_018816605.1 Pseudomonadota bacterium | reverse complement strand
GGCCGAAAATCTCCCACGCACTTGATCATGGATGCATGGATAAAGGGAATCCGGCGGTTGCGGGTGATATATTATCATTGTATTGAGCCCAGGTTTGCAGCAGAGCTTATCGAAGCCGCAAGGATCATGGAAATTGATCTTCGAATCGGCATTGAGTTCTGGGCAAGATACCGGGGTCGACAGATATCCTTTATCTGGGTTTCACGGGGGCTTCCCGATGTCCAAGCCTTTTTGTGTTTTCTTGCCGAGCCCCATGTTGTTCGCTTTATGGAACAGGGCAGGGCCGTCCTGAAGTATCAGGAAAAGTGTGTCCTGGGGCTTCTGAACAATTTTAATGGGCAGCACTGGAGTACTATTTGCCGGCATCTGGAGTTTGATATCCCAAAACTTTGTCCTGACGCGTTCTTGCGGTTTGCATACCCCGGCCAGCCCTCCATCCTTCACCTTGCCGAATATATCCTTTCGGTGATCCTATCGGCAGCAAGGCTCCACATCGGTTTGGTGAACGAAAAAGAGCAGCCCCTCGATGCCAGCCAGGAACTGAAGATAAAAAATCTGGTGGAACGAATGGAGAATTTAAGTGTCCAGACCATTGTTTCCACCTATTTATCTCCTTCCCAAAATCCGGAGATCCCCCACCCGTTTGCCATCAGCGATGACCCCGAAGTCCCTGGCAGGCTCAAATTGGATTTTAAAGCCCTCCTTGATACGATTAAGCGGTTGCATCATGATTTCAGGATAACCCTTAAAATAAGCAACCTGAAACCCGAAGATGTTCTTGAAATCCTTTATGAAGGAAACGGACTGATCACCCGGCTTGAAATCATCAATCTTAAGGATTTTGTCATCGGAGAAACAGACAATGTCTTTTGGATCAATGTGCTTCAAAAAGCCATCAATGAAAGCAGCCTGTTAAAATTAAAGCGGGTGGTGCGTCAGATAATTCAGGGAGTGGAAAAGGCCGGATATCCCGATGGGCATGATCGACTGGAAACCCTTGTCAATATCCTCCATGATATTGACGCCCTGAAAAATATGTATATGGTGCGGCCGCTCAAATCCAGAATTGGAAGCGATTCAACGGGCAAGTTACATCAGTCTTACGGAATGGGATTTGGGATTATCGACACATTGTCCCCCCGGGCAGTCGCACAGCTTCATAAGAATATCGACCAGCGGCTTGTTCTTCCTGCAAGCATCTCCGTAAGCCAGAGGATAACCGCTTTTCCCACCAATGAAATCAAGCCGTTTTTCAAAGGGACAATGAATGCATTGAACTGGTTGCCCGGCCTTGATCTGCTGATGCCGGTAAAGAAAAAGGAATGGGTGTTTGATTCCTTTTCCCTGGACATGAAAAAGAAAGGCAATATTGTAACACTCAGCGGGATCCAAAAGACAAGCGGGAAAAGCCTTGAGCTTGAGTTACAGGGTGTACAGGAAACTGTTCCCAAAAAATCCTGGAAAAATCTCAACACAAAAGTTAAGAACTGCTTAAAAATTTTTATCGGATTTGTTCCCGCGTTTATTTGTTTTTCCCTGACCAAAGACTGGTGGTTCTTGGCCTATTTCGGTGCCTTTATTTGGTTTGGCATTACCGGTTTGAGAAATGTAATCCAGTCTGTTCTGGGGGGCGGCGGGATCAATCGATCTTCACTGCTCAAATGGAATGACTATATCAGCTGGGACAGATTGACCGACTCTTTATTGTACACAGGGTTTTCAGTGCCGCTTTTGGATTATCTGGTCAAAACCCTTATTCTGGACAAAGGGCTGGGCATCAATATGACATCCAGCCCCATTGCGCTCTATTCGGGGATGGGCCTTGCCAATGGAATTTATCTTTCGTCCCACAATGCCTTTCGCGGATTTCCCAAGGGGGTTATTGCGGGTAATTTTTTCAGGAGCATCCTGTCTATTCCCGTTGCCATCCTTTTTAACGGAGTGATCGGCACTATTTTGATGTTTTTCAATGTCCCGGGTGTTGAAGGGGTTCTTCAAAAATGGGCTGCGATCATTTCAAAGGCTGCTTCCGATACAGTGGCCGGGGTCATTGAAGGGACAGCAGACCGCATCCGGAACATGAACCTGAGAAAACGGGACATCAAGAATAAATTTTCAGACCTGTTTGAAACCTATTCCAGGCTGGAGCTTCTTTTCCCTGAAACCGAAGAACTCAAGATCCTTGAGAACCCCAAGATTTTGTTTAACAGCAGGAATTCCGAAGTAAAAGACCTTGTGGTAATGGTCATTATCAATTCCTTGGACCTGTTCTACTTCTGGATGTATCTGCCCCGGGCAAGGATCAAAATGCTGGACATGGTTTCACGACTGACCCCCGAAGAAAGAACCATCTTTTTGCAGGCCCAGAAAGTATTGGAACACGAACAATATATCAGCCGTCTTTTTGTGGACGGCATTCTCGGGACCAATTTTTCCAGGCCCCTGTCTTTTTATCTGACCACTTACAAGACCTATCTTACAGCCATCAAGCGAATTGATCAGGATACGTTGGGCTAACCCGGGTTTGCTGGAATAGCCGGATTTGTTTGCAAGTGTCAGATTTTTTTTACAATGTGTAAAGAAAGCTGACAGTTTCAGCCATTTTGTCAAAAAACTTTACACAATGTAAAATCTTATTTTTTCAGGCGTTTATGGATAGTTTGTTCTTGTTTCTCCGGCTGGCACATTTTTTGATGTAAGTTTCTCGGTACATTTTAGGATGTAGATTGACACCGAATCAAAAAGGAAAAAGCGGAATGGAAGAATCCTCAACAGAACGAAAGGCTTTTTATCAGATATTGACCCGGAAAATAATGGTTCTGATACTGGTTGTTTCGTTTTTTCCCATGGTGTTGACAACAGGTGTGCTTTTTTATCGATTTCACCTGACCTATACCGAGAAAATCCAGGCCCATATTTCAGAGCTGGTTCAGAAGCATACCCAGAATATCGACACCTTTTTGTTGGAAAAATTAGGCAATATCCAGTATCTGGCCCGCCTGTACGACAGCACCTCCCTCACCCCCCAGACTTTTTTACAAAAGCACCTCAAATTGCTGACCAATGAATACGGGGATGTGTTTACGGATTTGGGGCTGGTGGACGATAAGGGTATCCAGTTCGCCTATGAGGGCCCGTTCAAGCTTGAGAATGCGGATTATTCAACTGCTGAGTGGTTTGTCACGGCCAAGGACAAGCCCTTTTTTATCAGTGATGTGTTTGTGGGTTTGCGGGGGCACCCCCATTTTATTATTGCCGTTAAGATAAAGACCAATGGGTCTTATTTTATTTTGAGATCCACCATCAATTTTGGTGCCTTCAATTCGCTTGTGGAGGGTATCCAGATCGGAAAAACCGGTGTTGCCTTTATCATCAACAGCAAAGGGCAGTTGCAAACCAAAACCAGCGGGGCCCAGGATCTCTCCATTACCTTCCCTGCGGTGGATCCGGCTGAGTATGCAAATGAGAGCACGCTCTTTGCCCAGGATCGGGATTCTTCGGGCAAAAAATATTTGAGTGTAACCGCAATGTTCAAAAACATTGACTGGATAATGATGTTCCGCCAGGACATCCGCGACGCCTTCCATGACCTGTGGAAAACACAGCTGCTGACCCTGGGTATCTTTGCCCTTGGATGCGGGGCCATTCTCTCGGTGGCGTTTACCCTTCCCCGGAATATTGTAAGACTTATTTCCAGTGCCGATAAAAAAAGCGAAGTCATGAACAAACAGGTGGTTGAGAGCGGTAAGCTGGCCACCATTGGAGAACTTGCTGCAGGCATTGCCCATGAGATCAACAACCCGGTTGCCATCATGGTTGAGGAGGCCGGATGGATAGAGGATCTCCTTGAAGAAGAGGATTTAAAGGGCGCTGCCAACCTGGATGAATTCAAGCGGGCCCTTACCCAGATAAACACCCAGGGGAAACGGTGCAAGGAAATTACCCATAAACTGCTCAGTTTTGCCAGAAAGACCGATTCCACGATCAATGATGTCCAGATTAACGATGCCATAAGGGAAATTGTCTCACTGACCGCCCAGATGGCCCGGTATAACAACGTGATTATCGAAGAAAAGCTGAATGAAGGGCTTCCCTATATCCGGATCTCTCCTTCTGAATTACAGCAGGTGATTCTGAATCTGTTGAACAATGCCATAGATGCCATGGAAAAAAGTGGGGGAATCATCATAATTGAAACAAAAATCAGCAATCTGGAAAAAAACCATCTGGTGATTTCAATTGAAGACAACGGGCCCGGCATCCCCAAAGATAACCTTGAAAGGATATTTGACCCGTTTTTTACCACCAAGGCCGTTGGAAAGGGAACGGGTTTAGGACTTTCAATTTGTTATGGTATTATCCAGAAGATGGGTGGAAAAATCGATGTCCACAGCCAAGTGGGTCTGGGGACCAAATTTCGGATATGGATACCCTTTCAGGAGGGAATAAGTGAAAAAACTCAAAACAAGAATGTAACCGATTTACAAGGAGAATAAGAATGAACAACATTAAATTATTGCTGGTGGATGATGAGAAAGCATTTCTGGATACAATCACCAAACGCCTGGAAAAAAGAGAATTGAATGTGTCTGCTGTTTACAGCGGAGCCGATGCCCTGGCCGAACTTGAAAAAAACAAAAACCTGGAGGTGGTCATCCTGGATGTAAAAATGCCGGGAATGGACGGAATCCAGACATTGACAGAAATTAAAAAAAGGTTCCCCCTTGTGGAGGTGATCATGCTGACAGGCCATGCCACTGTGGAATCCGCCATCGACGGGATGAAGATCGGTGCCTTTGATTACCTGATGAAACCCTGCGACCTTGATGCGCTGGTAAAAAAGGTTGAGGGTGCTGCATCAAAGAAAAGAGAACACGAAGCAAAAATTAGCGAGGCCCGGATAAAAGAGATTTCAGAACGCATGGTATAGGAATAAAGAGGAAGGTCATGGGTGGAAACACAAAGGACACAAAAGTATTGAACGTTTTGTTGGTGGATGATGAAAAAGGATATCTAAATGTTCTGTCCAACAGACTGTCCAGGCGATTTATCAATGCAACAAAGGCATTGAGCGGCACCGAGGCCATACAGATTCTGCGGAAAAATGATTTTGATGTGGTGGTCCTGGACTTGAAGATGGAAGACATGGACGGAATTGAGGTTTTAAAGGTAATCAAGCGAATGATTCCCGACCTTCCGGTGATCATTTTAACCGGACACGGATCACAGACAGCAGCCAAGGAAGGCATCGCCTTCGGTGCCTTTGACTACCTGACCAAACCCTGTGAGCTTGTGGAACTCATGGACAAAATCCATCAAGCATATGCAAACCAGCAGAAAGGCTTAACCGCTATCTGATTAAACAAAAAAACACACGTTGGGCTGTTAAGGAGAAAATATGTTTTACAAGACAAATGGATTTAAACTCTGTATTGCACTATTGGTAGGCTTTGTTGTGTTCCTTCTGCCAAGACCGGAAGGAACGAAATTTAAAATCACAGGCGATACAGACCAGCTTCTGGTTCAGAATCTGGCAGCGCATTTTACACTGGTTCCCGATGAAAAGGGGCAGAAGGACTCTTATGTTGTAAAGGCAAAAACCCCGGGATCTCCTGAGGCCAGTGCCAAATTTCTGGCCCAGAAAGCACAAGAGATGGGTCTGGAGACTGCCCAGGTGGATTATGTGGACGGACTTCCGCCAAAGGCAAAACGCTTCCTGGCCATTCTGGTGGTTCTGGTCATCTTGTTTGTTATCGAACCCATCCCCCTGGAGATAACAGCGGTTTTGATCGGGGTCTCCCTGGTTGTCCTCCAGATTACCGATGTGAAGAATGCCTGGGCCCCCTATATGCACCCGGTGGTGATTTTCATCATGTGCTGCCTGATTTATGCCATTGCCCTGGACAAGGCAGGCATCACCAAACGTCTGGGGTATTATATCATTAAAAAAGCCGGCAACAGCGTTACCCGGTTTACCTTTATGATCGCCATAGGGCTTGGGCTTGCCTCTTCTTTCATGCACGATGCCGCTGCCTGTGCCATCGGAATTGTAACCATGCTGCCCCTGATGCGGGCTGCCGGCATAGAACCCCACACCAATACGGCAAAATTTATGATGCTGTCACTGCCCTTTGCCTGCTCAGCCGGCGGCATGGGGTCTCTGATCGGCGGCGGGCGCTGCATGGTTTCAGCCGCCTTTTTAAAAGAATTCACCGGAATCGAGATTACCTTTTTCGACTGGATCTTGTATGCCATGCCCGCGGCCATTGTTACCGTTCCCCTTGCGGTACTCGTCGTGTACATGGTGTTCCGACCCGACCCGGCCTTCAAGCTGCCTACCTTTGACGAAGACCTGGGTCCTTTGACCTCCATTGAGAAAAAAACCCTTGCCATTATCGGTGTGGCCTTTGCGCTCTGGCTGACCAAGGGGATCCACGGCATTGATTATTCGGTTTCCGGTATGCTGGGGGTGGCAGGCCTTGTATTGTTCCAGGTGTTAAAATGGCGGGATATCAATGATAACCTGGAATGGGGAACCGCTCTTTTTATCTTCGGCGGCGGCATTTCCCTGGGACTTGCCATGGGATATTCCGGGGCGGCGGACTATTTTGCCAACCTGTTCTTCCCGCTGATCCAGGGAAAGGGCTGGCTGGTTCTTTTTGTGGGAGTGGGTGTTTTCGGAGCTCTGGTCACCAATGCCATGGCCAATGTGGCGGCGGCCGCCCTGATTCTGCCCATTGTTATCCCCATGGCCCAGCTGGAAGGGGTCAACCCCACGATTCTGG